>JBEKDR010000012.1:0-58050 GCA_050014255.1 Bacteroidales bacterium
CCTCCACAATTTTGTTTTTATTGCCTTTTTTTAATCTCCCGGATACTGTAAACCCATTCTCAGGTGGAAAATAACTTGTATCGTATTTCCATGCAAAATCGCGCCAGCCCTGTGTACACAGCAGAAGATCCATGTCTTTCAATCTGTCAGGATTTGACTGATCGAAATAATACGATGGATCCTCCACAATTCCACGAATATCGGATTCCAGCAAAAACCATGATGAAATTGTCCTGGAAAATTTTGATGTATTATTTAAGAGTCTTTCATCAACAACTGCTATAGATACATTACCTTTTCTTTCAATAGTGGAGTCTCCTGGCAAAGAAATTTTGAGAGTAACCGGTTCCCGTTTTCGATATATGCTTTTATCGGTTCCAATTTGAATTTTTAAAGGAGGCTCTCTTTCAATATAGACAAGTCTTTCGGCGAGAGGAAGATCTTTCAAAGTAAAAAGTGTCAGCCTCAGTATACCATCTGGAAAATAATTAGTTGGAACCACAAAACTGCTAATAAGAGATTTAATCCTGAAGGGTATTGTATTAATAACTTCCTTTCGTATTGAAATACTAAGTAACAGGTCATGTTCTGAAAGTACTGGCAGTGTTTCAGGATTAGTCCCGATGGTAACTAGTAACTCATTATTTTGATTTTTAGAAGCGCTTAATGTCACACCGGTTGGAAAACTTGTCGTTAATTCAGTCTTGATATCAGTACTATCAGCTCCCCTGATTATAGAATAGTATTTCAAACCTGGTAATGGTCTCAGGAAGAATGTGCCCATTCCAAGATGAGTGGATTTGAATGTAGTAATCAAGTCTCCATTTGACGAATAAATTTTACCGGATACATCGCAACCCTTGCCTGTATTATCAACTGCTTTAAAAGCTACTATTGAAGAGACATTGTCCACCAGTGAGCCTCCTTCCGGGAAGAAGTTTAGTCTGATCTTATTATCTACATATTTTACTTTATCTGAGGTTCCGGCTTGTCCATCATTTGCATTAATGACACTGATTTCTTTGGTGAAGAATAACTGATCACTGAAATTCCTCATATAGTTGGTGTATGCCCGTATTTTGTATCTCCCGGACCTGATGTCATTTGACAACCTGAAATCACCATTGCCCATACCACTGTCAAGTCTTATTATACGGCTTGAGATAATTATTGAAGAAGGAGAAATCAGTTCGACATGCAGGTTGCTGCTATGATCTGTAAGTAAGCGGTCCAGAGCATCGATCAGGTATACTTTGAACCAGATATCATCACCTGCGTAGTAACTGTCACGATCTACATGAAGATAAACTTTCTCAATGATCTTCAAAGAATCATCAGCAGAAGGTGAGTGCTGAATAAAGTTTTTGCTGAAAGAGGGAGGAATGAAGAATCCTGTCAGCACTAAAACAAAAAGGATGTATTTTTTCATCTTTGATCAAGACGTTTAGGTGGCGATTATGAATCAGTTAACAAACCTTGTGCCATAAAGTTAATATAAAATATATTGCTCTTTTGTTCGAGAAGACATTTTGTGGGTAGCAACTAACTAAATAGCGTTTTTTATACTTTTTATTCGTCCAAATACAAAGTCCCACGGTCTGAATATAATTAGCCTGATCTCAGAACAACAATCTATTCTGAGCCGAACATAGAAACGGACATTAATCAGGATGACAAATGCCGAAGGCGTTTCACCAATTCGTTATAGGATAAGGAGATTCCTCGCTAATGCTACTAATGACAACATTTATTATTTTGCTAATTTAAAGACACTTAATCCAGAGTAGCCCCGTTTGAAGTCTTTAAGATTGCGGAACTTGAATTTAAATTGTAATGCCATTGGTGAAATAATCCGGACCAGATTCTATTTCATCAGCCCCGTCAGGGGCATAATATTTTAAAGCAGGGCAACGCCCTGCATATAAAGACACAAAAGTTTAATGAGCCCCGTAGCGGGCGAAATAAATCAAGACCATGGCCACGGCTGATCTTGCTGAAGAGGTCAAAAAGAGTTCATCTAAGTGGATAAAAACTAAGGGAGTACATTACAGAAACTTCTATTGGCAGGATGGTTATGGTGGATTTTCAGTCAGTAATTCAGGTGTTGATGCAGTAAGAAGGTATATATTGAACCAGAAGAAACATCATGAAAAAGTTTCATTTATGGATGAATATAAAAACCTTTTGGAAGCATATGGGATCCCTTATGAAGACCGTCATCTCTGATGTTTTTTATTTCGCCCACTACGGGGCTTGATAATTTTTGATGAAGTCTGGCATCGGGCTTCGCCCGATGTTAAAATATTCAAGGCCTACGGCCTTTTTCATCATATCTTTTCTTAAAGCCCTAATCCATTTACTAATGACAACATTTCATAGTCAAAACATTATTTGATACTCGCATGATTGTCATAAAAACCTGGTGTGCAATTTTGTATGGAGACTCGGAATGACATGGATTTTGTGGGTTTTAAGGAAGGAGAGGCGGTTCGCCAAAACGAATCGCCTCTCCTTCACCCCTTAAAATAAACGAATGTCATTCCGAAAGAATCCCGCAAACCTGGATGAATGAGGAATCTCAACCAGGTTTATCAATAAACGATTCAGCGTATCATAAAAATATTAAATCTCCGAAATTTGATCCTTTTTTAGAAAACATCATTCCAGATCGTATTTTAAAATTCCTTACTTTTGCAATCTTACCGGTAATTTTTTAAGCTCGGCTCTAAAATGAAGATTTCGTACAATTGGATTAAAGATTATTTAAAGATTGATCTTGAACCTGCAAAAGTTGCAGAGATTTTAACAGCTATCGGCCTTGAAATTGAAGGAATGGAAGAATGGGTCTCTGTAAAAGGCGGCCTTGAAGGGATTGTTATTGGTGAAGTATTGACCTGCAAAAAACATCCTGATGCCGATAAGCTTTCTCTGACCACAGTTGATATTGGTGGTCCCCAGCCGCTTCATATCGTTTGCGGTGCCCCTAACGTTTCAGCAGGGCAGAAGGTTCCTGTAGCAACTGTCGGAACAGTTGTTTTCAAAGGAAATGAGAGCCTGGAGATAAAAAAATCAAAAATAAGGGGAGAATTATCTGAAGGGATGATATGTGCTGAAGATGAACTGGGTCTTGGTAATTCTCATGATGGCATTATGGTCTTAAACAAAGATGCAAAAGCGGGAACGCCGGCAAAAAGTTATTTTAAGATTATAAAAGATATTGTTTTTGAGATAGGTCTTACTCCTAACAGGATCGACAGTGGATCACATTTTGGAGTTGCAAGGGACCTTGCGGCATACCTGAATCTTAATGCAGGGGTAGTCCTGAAGGCTATACTACCTTCAGTATCAGATTTTAAACCTGATAATAACAGCAACCCGTATGAAATCATTATAGAAAACACTACTGACTGTCCAAGGTACACGGGTATAACTATCAGCGGTGTGACTATAGGAGAATCTCCCGATTGGCTAAAGAATAAACTCAGGGCGGTGGGTCTTAACCCGATAAACAATGTAGTGGACATCACCAATTTTGTTCAGCATGAAGTTGGCCAGCCACTGCACGCTTTTGATGCTGATAAAATTGAGGGTAAAAAAGTCATCATCAAAAACCTGCCGGAAAAAAGTAAGTTCATTACTCTGGATGATGTTGAAAGAAGCCTCTCCTCACACGATCTGATGATTTGTAATACAAAGGAAGGAATGTGTATTGCAGGGGTATTCGGGGGAATAAAATCAGGTGTAACCGTCTCAACAAAAAATATTTTCCTCGAAAGTGCCTATTTTAATCCTGTTGCCATCCGCAAAACTTCCAGGAGACATGGATTGAAAACTGATGCATCATTCAGGTTCGAAAGAGGCGCTGATCCGAATATGACCATATGGGCTCTTAAGAGGGCAATAATGCTTATTAAAGAGGTTGCAGGCGGAAATATTTCATCAGATATTAAAGATGTTTATCCAAACCAGATAAAAAATGTCCTGGTTGATGTCAATTATGACAATATTAACAGGCTTATCGGAAAGAAGATCGAACCTGTTACAGTTAAGAAAATTCTTAGACTCCTGGATATTGAAATAACTCATGAAGAAGGAGTTAACCTTAAACTTGTAATCCCATCATATCGTGTTGATGTTAAACAGGAAGCCGATGTCATTGAAGAGATTCTTAGGATTTATGGCTATAACAATGTTGAGGTTAACATGCACGTCAACTCGACACTTTCATATCCTGAAAAACCCAACAAGGAAAAAATTGTCAATATAATATCCGATCTCCTGTCAGCAAATGGATTCTCGGAGATAATGTGCAACTCCCTTTGCCCTGCTTCCTGGTATGATAATAACGATGATTTCGATAAGGAGCAACTTGTGATGCTTGCGAATCCGCTTAGTTCAGATCTGAATGTAATGAGACAGTCGCTGCTTTTTGGAGGACTCAGCTCCGTAATATGGAACATAAACAGGCAGAATCTTGATCTTAAGCTTTACGAATTCGGGCATTGCTACTTTTATCATAAATCAGGGGAGTCACACCCCAAAGTAGCAAATTACTTTGAAAAAGCCTCTCTTGATCTGTTTATTTCAGGAAATACAGGACGTCATAGCTGGAACTACAAGACCAGTCCTTCCGATTTTTTCAACCTAAAATCATCAGTTGAAATGATCCTTTCAAGATTGGGAATTAAGCCTGAAAGTCTATCTTCAGGTGAATCCGGTAAAAAATATTTCGCGGAGTCTGCTACATACATGTTTAACAACAAGATGATAGCTGAAACAGGACGTATTTCGAAAAACTATCTTTCAAAATTTGATATCGGTCAGGATGTTTACTGGGGTCATATTGAATGGGATGTACTTCTCAAATTGATCAAAACACAATCGATATCGTTTCATGAGCTGCCAAAATACCCGTCGGTAAAGCGTGATCTTGCGTTGCTTATCGACAGGAGTATTAAGTTCAGCCAGATCAGAGACATTGCATTCAGGACAGAAAAAAACATCCTTCATGATATTAATCTTTTCGATGTCTATGAAAGTGATAGTCTTGGTAAAAACAAAAAGTCGTATGCGATAAGCTTTGTACTTCGTGATGATCTCAAAACAATGACGGATATGAATATAGACAAGATTATGAATAATCTTATCAAAGCTTTTGAAAACGAACTTAATGCTCAGATAAGGTAGATAATGACTAAAAAGAGGGTTGAACTGATCAAGGGAGACATAACATTGCTTGATGTTGAGGCCATAGTGAATGCGGCCAACAAATCTCTCCTTGGTGGCGGTGGTGTGGATGGAGCAATTCATAATGCAGCAGGACCGGACCTTCTTACTGAATGCAAGAGACTTAACGGATGTGAAACCGGACACTCGAAAATAACTGCCGGTTACCGGCTTAAAGCCAAATATGTTATTCACACCGTGGGACCTGTCTGGTATGGAGGCTTTCGTGATGAATATTCGATGCTTGCATCGTGCTATCAGACCAGCCTTAATATTGCTAAAGAAAGAAGAATAAAGACGCTGGCTTTCCCCGGAATTTCAACTGGTGCCTACGGATTTCCAAAAGACCTTGCTGCTATGATAGCTGTGAATGAAACCAAAAGATTTCTGAAAAGAAACAAATATCCTCAAAAGGTAATTTTTGTCGCCTATAGTGACGATAGTTATGAAACCTACAGGAAACTTCTGGATCAATGATTGCACTATTCAGATCAATAAGAGATTATTTCTCTCTTGTAAGGTTCAGCCATACTGTCTTTGCAATGCCTTTTGCGCTTATTGGTTTTTCACTTGCTGTATCAAAACCAGAATTTGAATTAAGCATCAGATTGCTTATTCTTGTAATTCTCTGTATGATCTTTGCAAGGAACACTGCAATGGGATTCAACAGACTGGCTGACAAAGACTTTGACGCTCTTAACCCTAGAACAAGAAAAAGGGAGATACCTTCCGGAAGAATCAGTGTCAGAAATGCAGCAATATTTGTTATCATCAATGCAGTTCTTTTTATAGTTACAACAGGGTTTATTAACCGTTTAACGCTATTTCTTTCACCAGTTGCTTTGCTGGTTATTATTGGATATAGTCTTACTAAAAGAATTACTTCGCTGTGTCATTTTGTACTTGGATTGGGACTCAGTATTGCCCCCATAGGTGCATATATATCAGTAACAGGAAGATTTAATGTTCTTCCGGTAATTTACTCATTTATCGTTCTGAGCTGGGTAAGTGGATTTGACATTATTTATGCTCTTCAGGATGATGAGTTTGACAAATCAAACCAGCTCCACTCGCTGCCTTCCGTAACCGGAAGAAAGAAAGCTCTTGTCGTTTCAATCGTTGTTCATTTTATCACCTTTCTTCTCGTACTGACAGCAGGACTGTACGGGAATTCCGGGATGCTCTTCTGGACAGGTGCAACTATATTCACCTTATTATTGGTTTATCAACACAGCATAGTAAGATATGACGATCTGAGCAAGGTGACGATGGCATTTGGTACAACAAATGGTATTGCGAGCATAATTTTTGCAGTCTTTGTCATTCTTGATCTTGTTATAAGATACCATTAATTCATTTTTTTTTCATAATGAATTGCTCTTATTAAAGTTTTTTTGTTTCTTGGTATATTCAAAAAAATGATCTTATGGGGGAATTAGTTATTAAAGAGGTACTTACCAGAAAAGACCGTCACGATTTTATTTATCTGCCCGAAAAAGTTCACAAGCATGAACCTGATTGGCTTCCTCCTATCTATATGGATGAATGGGAGTTATACAATAAAAAGAAGAATAAATCTTACCAGTATGCTGATGCAATCCTTTTACTGGCTTACAGGGATAATAAACCAGTCGGCAGGATAATGGGCATTATTAATAAGAGATACAATTCGATTAATAATGAACAGCATGGTCGTTTCTGTTTTATGGAATGCTATAACGACAAGGAAGTTTTTCATGCTCTTATAACCAGGGTGGAAGAGTGGGCGAGACAAAATGGTATGATAAAGTTAATAGGACCCTTGGGATTTTCCGACAAAGACCCTCAGGGCTTTCAGATAGAAGGATTTGAATATCCGCTGTTTATGACCGCGCCAAACAACTCAAAATATATGCCCGATCTTCTTG
The DNA here is from genome assembly GCA_050014255.1 of Bacteroidales bacterium. Classification (GTDB taxonomy): domain Bacteria; phylum Bacteroidota; class Bacteroidia; order Bacteroidales; family VadinHA17; genus LD21. The sequence continues at coordinate 7,134 of JBEKDR010000012.1, forward strand.
AGGCTGAAGGGTATGTGAAAAAGGTTGACCTTGTCGACTATCTCGGAAAGTTACCTGAAAAATTCCCTCTTATCTATGAGAAGGTTCTGGCAAGGGTTGAAAATAACAAAGAATATAAAATCATCGAATTCGCATCTAAAAAAGAACTGAAACCATATATCATTGGTGTTCTTGAACTTATGAATGAGACATTTGCAGAGATATATGGATTTGTTCCTCTGAATGATAAGGAGAAAACAGATTTCGCTGCCCGCTACCTGCCAATTCTCGATCCGAAATTTATTAAAGTTATTGAAGCAGACGGAAAATTAGTGGGATTCGCTGTTGGTATGCCGGATATCAGTAAGGGAATCAGAGATGCGAACGGCAAATTGTTGCCCTTCGGGATTTTTAAGATTCTGAAAGAATCCAAAAGGTCAAAAAAACTTCTGATGATGCTTGGTGGTGTGAAAAAGGAGTACCGTGGAAAAGGACTCGACGTGCTAATGGGTGTAAAAATTCTGCAATCAGGAATAAATCATAAAATGGACACTCTGGATAGTCATCTCGTGCTTGAAAGCAATACCAAGATGAGAGGCGAATATGAAAGAGTCGGATGCAAAGTAGTTAAGAAATTCAGGATATATCAGAAAGAGCTTTAGAGGCTTTAAACCGGAAAAATATGAGCATCTCATGATTAATAATTTTTCTGATTCCCTATCTGTGTTGAACATTTCATAAAATACTCTTAATTTTACAGAAATAATTTTCAAAATTGATGTCCCGTATTCTGTTAACGGAAAATAGCCCTGGTGATATATACAAGAATATCAAAAACAGAGATTTCTTTTCTGAAAACGGCTAGCATAAGCCCAATTACGGACTTATTATCAGCATTATAATATCATTAAAATTTTCTGAACATTTTTATAATCTCTTAAAATTATGGACCTGCCATTTACAGAACCATTTAAAATCAAAATGGTCGAAAACATATACAGAAGCACAAAAGAACAGAGAGCTAACTGGATTAAAGAAGCTTCATTCAATCTTTTTAACCTTAAATCAGAACAGGTCTTCATCGACCTGCTTACTGATTCCGGTACCGGAGCTATGAGCGACAAACAATGGTCCGCGATGATGCTTGGCGATGAGAGCTATGCCGGGGCCTCCTCATATTATAAACTTAAAGATGCGATTAAAGATATAACCGGGTTCAATTTTTTTCTTCCTACACATCAGGGAAGAGCTGCAGAAAACGTACTCTTCTCTGTTCTTGTAAAAGAGGGGGACATCGTTCCGGGGAACTCGCATTTTGATACAACAAAAGGTCATATCGAATTCAGAAAGGCCAAAGCTATCGATTGTACTATTGATGCAGCTGCTGACCCAGCAGCCTGGCATCCGTTTAAAGGGAATGTCGATATTGAAAAACTGGAAAATGTTCTTAGGACTAATCCGTCCGGGAAGATCTCCTGTATAATCGTTACAGTCACCAACAACACTGCAGGCGGACAACCGGTAAGCATGTCCAACCTGAGAGAGGTGGGGAAGCTTTCACATAAATATGGTGTAAAGTTTATTATTGATTCTGCAAGATTTGCTGAGAATGCATATTTTATCAAGTCGAGAGAAGATGGATATGCAGATAAAGATATAAGGGATATAGCCAGGGAGATGTTCTCCTATGCTGATGGCATGACTATGAGTTCGAAAAAGGACGCAATTGTGAATATGGGAGGTTTTATTGGTTTCAGAGAAGAAGAGCTCTATCGCCAGGCTTCGACATATAATATTATATATGAAGGTTTTATTACTTATGGTGGCATGTCGGGAAGAGACATGAATGCCCTTGCCCAGGGGCTCTATGAGGGGACTGAGCTAATATATCTCGAATCGCGTATAAAACAGGTTTCAAGGTTGGGAACCAGATTGAAAGAGTATGGCATTCCGGTTCTTGAGCCTTTTGGCGGTCACGCCATATTTATTGACGCTAAAAAGTTCCTTCCTGATATTCCGATAGAAGAATTCCCGGCCCAGGCGCTTGCACTCGAGCTTTATGCAGAAGGCGGTGTGAGAGGAGCTGAAATAGGTGCACTGATGGCAGACAGGGATCCTATTACCCGGCAAAATCGTTATCCCGAGCTCGAGACAGTCAGACTGGCATTGCCCAGAAGAGTTTATACTGATAATCATATGGATTACGCTGCAGCAGTAGTCAAAAATGTTTTTGATAGAAGAGAGCAGATAAAAAGAGGTGTTAAGATTGTGTGGGAAGCACCTATAATGAGACATTTTACTGTCAGACTGGAGAGGTTATAAAGTACCTTTTATTCATCGTTTGAAATACTGATATTAGTAATTTAACAGGGAAATTTGTAACTTACACTCGCTTCACTTTAATATTTATAAATTTGAGGAAATGATCAAATCCATGACTGGCTATGGAAAAGCCATTGCTGAGACTCAGCAGAAAAAAATAACAATTGAAATAAAATCACTCAATTCCAAACAACTTGATTTAAATACAAAGCTCCCCTGGCTTTATAAGGAAAAGGAACCTGAAATAAGAAATATTATCAGTCAGCGACTCGACAGAGGTAAAATTGATTTTTCAATCTATTGTGATATGCTCGATGATGAGGTTGTTACTGTTATTAATAAATCGGCGGTAAGAAATTATTACAACCAGTTTAAAGATATTGCGGCCGAGCTTAAGATAGACCTTGATGATCAGATTTTTACAGCGATAATGAAACTCCCCGACACCCTGAAAACTGAAAAACCTGAGATGTCGGAGGCTGAATGGGAAATAGTCAGAAAACAGATCATCGAGTCAGTTACTATGCTTGATCTTTACAGAATTGAGGAGGGAAACTCAATAATGGCAGATCTCAAAAAATGCATCGGTAAAATTTTATCATTATTGGAAACAATCGGGACATTTGAAATTGGAAGGATTACGAAAATAAAGGAAAAGCTTATGTCCCTTCTGGAAGAGAACCTGGGTCCGGAAAAAGTCGATAAGAACCGATTCGAACAGGAAATCATCTTTTATCTTGAAAAATATGACATCAATGAAGAAAAGATAAGGCTGAAAACCCATTGTGATTATTTCATTGAAACAATTAACACACCTTCACCAAACGGGAAAATATTAAACTTCATTGCCCAGGAGATAGGTCGTGAGATCAACACTATAGGTTCAAAAGCAAACGATGCTTCAATTCAAAAACTTGTAGTTATGATGAAAGATGAACTTGAAAAAATCAAAGAGCAGACATTAAATGTTTTATAATAAAAGGCGTAAAGGCTTAACGGCCCAAAGGCGCAACGGCTGATTTGAAAAAGCCCCCCATGGGGGGTTTGGGGGTTAAAAAAACTGGTAAAAATAATAAGAATTGGAAAGAAAACTTGTCATAATATCAGCTCCCTCAGGTGCAGGGAAAACTACAATAGTTAAACATCTGCTTGACAGCGGATTAAATCTTTCGTTTTCAGTTTCTGCAACTACCAGACCTATAAGAGGCAATGAAAAAGACGGAGAAGATTATTTTTTTCTTACAGTTCAGGAATTCAAAAAAAAGATTGAGAACAATGAATTCGTTGAATGGGAAGAAGTCTACAAAGATCTTTTCTACGGTACGCTGAAGTGTGAACTGGAGAGAATATGGGCAAATGGTCAACATGTCCTGTTCGATGTTGATGTCAGAGGTGGAATAAGCCTGAAAAATAAATTTGGTACAAACGCAATAGCAATATTCGTTATGCCTCCTTCAGTTCAGGAGCTCGAGAACCGGCTTGTAAAAAGAAGAACAGATACTATTGATAAAATCAGAATGAGGGTTGAAAAGGCAAAAGATGAGTTAAAACTTGCTAATCAGTTCGATACAGTCATTGTGAATCACCAGCTGGATAAAGCAAAAGAAGAAGCTTTAAAAATAGTTTCATCATTTCTTGGAAATAATTCAGGGTACAAAGATGGCAAAAGTCGGTTTATACTTCGGATCTTTTAATCCTGTCCATATTGGCCATATGGCTATTGCCGGATACATGATTGAATTTGCCGGTCTCGACCAGGTATGGTTCGTAGTAAGTCCGCATAATCCTTTAAAAAAGAAAGAGACACTGCTTGCCGATCATCATCGTTTCTATATGTCACAGCTGGCTATCGGAGACAATGACAGACTCAAAGCTTCGGATATAGAATTTAAAATGCCAGTTCCTTCATATACTATTGACACCCTGGCGTACCTCAAGGAAAAATATCAGAAAAATGAGTTTTGTCTTGTAATGGGTGAAGACAATCTTTTTACTCTTCATAAATGGAAAAATGCGGCGGACCTTGTTCGCAGGTACCCTATTTATGTTTATCCGCGCACTTATTCAAAAAGACCAGCATCCCTCCTGTTTGACCGTATACTTTCAGCTGCTGATATTCATAAGGTAAACGCGCCGCTTATGGAAATCTCCGGTACTTTCATACGTGAGGGAATTAAAAAAGGTAAAGATATGTCGTACTTCCTCCCTGAGCCGGTGTGGAAATATATTAAGGAGATGCATTTTTATGAGAAATAATGCCCCTCTGTCAGCTTCGCTGACATCTCCCCTAAAGGGGAGCTAATACTGTGATAATTAGGCTAATTACACTTAAGTGCAGAAAATTAGCCCCCCTTTAGGGGGGTTGGGGGGCAAAGAATAAAGGCCATAGGTTGGTTTAAGATTAAGACAAAAGGTTAAAAAAATCTGATATATAAATTTTATCATGAAATCACATAAACTTTTCTTAACAGCTATCTTACTGGTTTCAGGCCAGTTATTGTCTGGACAACAGCCAAATATTCAATGGGTAAAATGGAATTACCTTATTGGAGAATGGGCAGGAGAGCACAATGGTCAACCCGGACAAGGGGAAGGACAATTTTCATTTCAGACTGACCTTGACGGAAAAATCCTTGTCAGAAAAAGTCATACTTTCTTTCCGGCAACAGCAAATTCAGCTGAAATAAAACATGATGATCTGCTTATAATCTATCAAGCTGGAAGCAATGGGGAGCAGGAAGCAATTTATTTTGATAATGAGGGTCATACTATTAAATATAAAGTAAGCTTCACTGATAAATCCATTGTACTTACAAGCGATATTGCTGCAAATGCTACAAGATTCAGGTTTACCTATACGGCAATTGATAACCGATCTGTCAATGCTTCCTTTGAGATGGCTTCACCACAGTCGCCTGATGATTTTAAGATGTATCTGTCGGGGAAAGCCTATAAATTGAAATAGGACTTGGGATAGATACCCCTCTGCCGCTTCGCGGCATCCCACAGGGAATCTGTTTCGATTGTAAAACCCCTCTGAAAATTCTTTTTGTTCTAGTTGAATTACACTTAAATACAGAGTATTTTTCCCCCCTTGGGGGGAAATAAAAAGGGGGTTTTAGAGTGCCTTCTGAACTTCCTTAATTATCTCTTCACCCCTCTTGAGCGCCTTCTCATTCATGGGAATAAGATTATGATATCTTTCAGGAAGGGATTTCTTTAATCCTTTTATGACATTCTCAAGTTTAATAATAGGTTTCACTTTAAGGAAACCGCCGAGAACAATGGTATTGAATGTTTTTGGACTGTTCATCCTGGAAGCTTCTTCTGCGGCATCAACCCGATAGACATTAATATCCTTTCGTTCAGGATGCCTTGTAATACCGTTACCGTCATAGATAAGTACTCCCCCTGTTTTAATTGAACTCTCAAACTTATCAAGTGATTGCTGGTTCAGGATGATTGCAGTGTCGAATTGTTTTATTATTGGTGAGCTGATCCTTTCGCTGCTGATTATGACAATAACATTTGCTGTTCCGCCTCGCATCTCAGGTCCATAGGAAGGCATCCAGCTTACTTCCATATCCTGCATCACACCTGAATACGCCATTATTTTACCCATCGAAAGGACACCTTGTCCCCCAAACCCGGCTATTATTATTTCCTCAGTCATTTTCTTATGAATTTATTTATTGGAATTGACTATTCTTGTGGTGTTTTCAGGTCTCCCAGAGGATAATACGGGAACATATTTTCTTCCATCCATTTATTCGACTGTACAGGAGTCATCTTCCAGCCCGATGGGCAGTTTGAGACTATTTCAACCAGACAAGTACCCTTATTAAGTTTTTGATATTGAACGGCTTTTCTTATTGCTTTCTTTGTCTTTTTAACATTTGCCGCGGTATGCACACTCTGCCTGGTAACGTAATAAGAACCTGGGAGAGAAGCAACAATATCTGCCATTTTAAGCGGATTGCCCATAGTTTTAACATCTCTGCCATATGGTGATGTTGATGATTTCATTCCCGGGAGAGTTGTTGGTGCCATCTGCCCGCCGGTCATTCCGTATATTCCATTGTTTATAAAAATTATCAGAATGTTTTCTCCCCTGTTGCATGCATGAATTGTTTCAGCGGTACCGATTGCAGCAAGGTCGCCATCTCCCTGGTAAGTAAATACAAATTTTTCCGGTAATAGGCGCTTAATAGCTGTTGCAACAGCAGGAGCACGACCATGAGCAGCCTCCTGCCAGTCAATGTCAAGAAAATTATATAATAAAACAGAACAGCCGACTGGTGAAACACCGATTGCCTCAGATTGAAGACCTTCCTCGTCAATTATTTCGGCCAGAATCCTGTGAGCAGTACCATGACCGCATCCCGGACAATAGGACAGTATGTTTTCTGTCATTATACTGGTTTTCCTGTACACCAGGTTTTCCGGTTTTATTATCTCTTTGATCCCTGTAACCTGAAACATATCTTAACCTCCTATGAATTTTGATTTCAAACTTTCAACCACCTCTTCAGGGGTTGTTACAATACCTCCCATTCTGCCAAAATGGTAAACAGGAACTTTCCCGTTTACTGACAGAAGAACATCCTCTACCATTTGTCCGGCGCTCATTTCGACCGATAGCATTCCTTTAACTTTGCCGGCAAGTTCATTGATTCTTTTTGAAGGAAATGGGAAAAGCGTAATTGGTCTTAACAAACCAGCTTTTATACCCTGTTCCCTTGCAAGCTGAACTGACTTCTGACACACTCGTGCGCTCGTACCGTATGCAACCAGAATATATTCAGCATCTTCACATTGGAACTCTTCAAACCTTACCTCTTTTTCCCTGATCTCGTCATATTTAGCCAGGAGTTTTCTGTTAAACAATTCCTGCCTGTTTGGATCAAGGTCGAGGGAAGTTATTATATTTCTTTCTCTTGTAGAAGGTTTGCCTGTGGTTGCCCAATCGGGAACAGTCTTTGATCTCTCTTTATACGGACTAAGGTAAACTTTCTCCATCATCTGTCCAATGGCGCCATCAGATAACATCAATACAGGATTCCTGTATTTAAAAGCTAAAACAAAGCTCAGATCGACAAAGTCGGCCATCTCCTGAACCGATGCCGGTGCCAGGACTATCAGGTGATAATCACCGTGTCCTCCACCCTTTGTAGACTGGAAATAATCCGATTGAGCAGGCTGTATTGTACCCAGTCCGGGGCCACCCCTTACAACATTGACGATAAGGCATGGGAGTTCTGCTCCTGCAATATATGAGATGCCCTCTTGTTTTAGGCTTATCCCTGGTGAAGAAGAAGATGTCATTACCTTTTTACCGCATGCAGCTCCACCGTAAACCATATTAATTGCAGCAACTTCACTTTCAGCCTGAAGCACCACCATACCAGTTGTCTCAGCAGGATTTGCTTCCATAAGGTACTCAATGATTTCAGTCTGAGGTGTAATGGGATATCCAAAGTAACCGTCCACTCCTGCACGTATTGCAGCCTCAGCAACTGCTTCATTTCCTTTCATCAATCTTAATTCCTTTTCCATTGATGCTTATATTTTTGTTTTATAAACTGTTATTACTCCGTCAGGACAAACCATTGCACAATTCGCACAACCGATACACAGCTCAGGATTTGCCGGAAATGCATAGTTATACCCCTTTCCATTTACCTCTTTTGCCATTGCGATAGTACCTGTTGGACAAGTAACCATACATACTTCGCAACCTTTGCACTTCTCAACATTTACTACAATACTGCCCCTTATTTTTGCCATACAATTACTTATTAATTCTTATTTATCGGATGATCTTCACTGAACCTTTTCAAACGAACAGCCAGATCCGCAAACTGTTCGCGAGGGACCTGTGAAACACAAGCCCTCAAACCATCAGGCCATTCACTTCCGGTTGTAACAAGCGAAATTGCACTTATTCCATAACAGAGAAGCTGCTCAATCAGTCTATCGCCTGACATACCCGGATAAGAAATAGTAAAATAAAAACCATCGGCCAGAGGTTCATCCAGGTCCATGTCATAAACTATCTGGAAACCATTCGAAATGAACATTCTTTTCATCTCCCTGGCTTTTTCTCCGTATTCCAGTACGTCATCGCGGTATTTGTAAGTTCCGTCATTAACTGCTTTCAGAAGTGCAGCTAAACCATATTGAACCGAATGTGTCACTCCCGCTGACAAACCATACAATGCACCAAAGATAGCTGAATGTCCAAATTTATCTGTCGAATAATATCTTAAAAGGTCATTATAAGATCTGTTGAACAGGTGATCAGATATGACCATCATGCCAATTCTCTGACCTGCATAGCTGAAAATTTTGGAACTCGAAATAAGCATAATATAATCATCAGTGTAGCGCGCAACCGTTGGCTGGAAGGGTGGTCTGCCGGGATTTGAATAATCTTTCCGGAAATCCATACCGAAGTAAGCCAGATCTTCAATAACGATAACATCGTATTTTTTCGAAAGTTCGCCAATTATTGCCAGTTCCTCCTCAGTGAGACAGATCCAGGAAGGATTATTCGGGTTTGAAAAAAGCAAAGAGGATATCTTTCCCGATTTCAAATGTGATTCAAGTTTTTCTTTAAGTTTCTTTCCCCTGTAATTATAAATATCAAATGAACAATAATCATGTCCAAGCATTTTAACCTGTTGCTTCTGAACAGGAAAACCCGGGTCGAGAAACAGTGTTCCCTCTTTAGTCCGGTCATTTCTGTTAGCTACCAGAAAACTTACCATCGCCCCCATCATTGAACCGACTGTTGGAATGCAACCTTGTGGATCAACGTCAATATCCAGGAAAAGCTTAATAAACCTGGAGGTCTCTGTTTTCAAAGGCTTGATACCTGTAATGTCAGGGTAAATTGAAGCAACCCCGTTTTTTAGGGCAGATATTTCTGCATCAATCCCTATAGGGGAAGCCTGAAGCCCCGGGACACCCATTTCCATCCTGATGAATTTTATGCCTGTATTCTCTTCAATTTTGTTTACAAGATGAACAATTTCACGTATAGAAGAAGCTCCCGGAGATGGTATACCAAGAGTTTTGGCAAGTTTTTTTATTATTTCAGGAGATATCGGAATAACAGTCATATCGTTTCAGAAGAATTAAAATTTCCGTTTGTCAATAACACGTTTGGATTTGCCCTCGCTTCTTTCAATGATCTTTGGCTCAACGAGAGTCACCTTAATGCCAAGTCCAAGCGCATTCTCAAGATTATTCTGGAGTTTCTGCCTAAGTGATTCAAGCTGACTGATCTTATCCTGAAAAAAAGCCTCATCAACTTCTACCTTCAGTTCAAGAGTATCGAGGTTATTAACTCTGTCGACTATTAATAAGTAGTGTGGTTTAATTTCGCTCATTTCAAGAAGGACACTCTCCACCTGCGATGGAAACAGATTAACTCCCCTGATAATAAGCATATCATCGCTTCGACCAAGGCATTTTTCCATTCTAACCATTGTCCTTCCGCATTTGCAAGTATCATATGTGAGCTTTGTAAGGTCGCGTGTACGGTATCGGATGAGAGGCAGTCCTTCCTTGGTCAAAGTTGTAAAAACCAGTTCACCCGAATTTCCGGCAGGCAAGACCTGAAGTGTATCGGGATCGATTATTTCAGGATAAAAATGATCTTCGTTTATGTGTAAGCCTTCCTGAATCAGGCATTCGCTTGCTACCCCCGGACCAATTACTTCACTGAGTCCATATATGTCTATAGCTTTAATCTTCAGCTTGTCTTCAATTTCCCGACGCATATTCTCTGTCCAGGGTTCAGCCCCGAAAACACCTACTCTCAATTTTAAATCATCGCGTTTAATCCCATTTTCCTGTATTGCTTCCGCAAGGAAGAGCGCATACGATGGAGTACACGCAAGAACAGTGCTTCCAAAGTCGTGCATAAGCTGTATTTGTCTTACAGTGTTACCCCCCGATATGGGTATTACTGATGCTCCTATCTTTTCCCCTCCGTAATGAAGTCCCAGACCTCCGGTAAAAAGTCCGTAACCATAAGCAACCTGGATAAAATCATTTCGGTTGGCCCCGGCACTTGTCAATGTACGAGCCATCACTTCCGACCATGTAGATATATCATTCCGTGTATAACCGACAACTGTCGGCTTTCCTGTAGTGCCTGAAGAAGCATGGACACGCACAATTTCGCTCATTGGAACAGCAAATAACCCGAAAGGATAATTATCTCTGAGGTCCTGTTTTGTCGTAAACGGTAATTTGGTTATATCATCAATTGTCTGAATGCTTTCCGGCCCTAAACCGGCTTCCTGCATCCTGTTCCTGTAATAAGGCACGTTGAAATATACTCTTTCAACAGTTTCTCTGAGTCTTTCATTTTGAACTTGCTTAATTCCTTTTCGATCCATGCACTCGAAATGCCGGTTCCAGATTTCCATATTAGAAGATTTAATCCTACCCCTTCCCCCGCCAACTGGCGGGGAAGGCTGGGAAGTGGGTTAAAAACTATGCATTAAATAAACAATATTTATTTTTTAGATCTTATATAAATCACTGGCTTTCAGCAATTCCATTTCATGACTTTTAAGAGCTCTAATTGCATTCTCTGTATTGCTGCATCGGAGGATTATGATAGATTTATCACCAAATGAAAAAGCGTAGGTATATTCCACACTGATATCCAGATCTGAAAGTATCTTCAATATCTTTGCGTAGTGTTTTGCCTCGCTCGGAGCCATTACTGAAATTACTTCAGTAAGATTAACAGTGAAATTTCGCTTCTTCAGAAGCTCCCTCGCCTTCTCAGGATCAGAAACGATAAGACGTAAAATTCCGAATTCTGTAGTATCAGCAACGCTTAATGCAGTTATCCTTATATTCTCTTCCCCAAGAACTTCAAGCACTTCTGTAAGACGTCCTGATTTATTTTCTAGAAAAATCGATAACTGATGTATAATCATATTTTTAACAATTTCATAATAAAAAAGAATTTTCGAATATAAATATAAAATTTAACAGCTAACAAAAACAATGCTAAGATTACCTCTCAATTCTGATCCTGGCATCAACAACAGTAATGCCATCAGGGCTTCCGATCAGCGGATTCAGGTCCATCTCCTTTATTTCGGTAGCATAACGCAATAAACTTGACAGTCTTACAATGATCTCGGCAAACTTTGCTTCATTAATTCCGGGTTTCCCCCGGGTTCCTCGAATTATACTATAGCTCTTAAGACTTCTGATCATCGATTCTGCTTCATTGAACGTAAGAGGAGCAAGTCCCGATGACACATCACCAAGTATTTCAACGAAAATACCTCCTAAACCACAAAGAATTATATGGCCAAAACGGGGTTCATATTTTGCTCCTATAAAAAGTTCAGTACCTGAAAGCATTTGCTGCACAAGCACAGCCTTAACTCCTTTAATCTGCATCATTCTTCTGAACTCAGCTTCAAGATGTTTCACCGATTTTATATTGAGCGTTACACCGCCAACATCCGATTTATGAACCGGGCCGACAACCTTTAGTGCAAGAGGATACCCTGTTTTGTTCGCTACTGATAACAGCTCTTTTTTTGAATTGACAACTTTTTCTTTCACAACAGGTATATAAGCCGCAGCAAGAAGTCGTTGTATGATAGCAGGTTCAAGGTAACCGTTTGAAGATTCATCAATGATGTGCCTGACCAGCGGGACATCAATATTCTCAAGAAAAATTTTCTCTTCTGCCGGTGACGGAGTATTGAAAATTTTTGTCAGTGCACGGCCCAGGACTACTTCATCGGGAAAGTTGACGTGACCTTTGTTAAGGAAATATTCCAGTTCTTTGGAAGAACTTGTCACTGATGGTAAAATAGGATACAATGGCTTATTACAATCCCGGATTTTCATATGTAACAAATCATAAATCTCTGTCATGTCGTTCAGGCCATTGCTGCCAAAAATTACACTCATACCATCAATCAGGGGAAGTTGTTTATCGACATATTCTATCACCTTGTCCAACTGATCATTAGTCGCAGTTGCAATCATATCAATAGGGTTAACGGCAGATGCTCCCGGATTCATCATAGCCAGTAAGTTGTCATGGTGGGTTCCGGTTATCTTTGGAATATTCATACCCCCGGCTGACAATGCATCGGTAAGCATAACAGCCGGTCCTCCGGCATGTGTAATAATGGCAATATTTTTGCCTTTAAGCTTTTTGTGAAAAAACACTGATGCCACAGTGGTCAACTCTTCCCTGCCTGAACATCGTACAATCCCGGCTTTGCGGAATAGTGCCTCCACTGCCGAATCGGATGACGCCATTGCCCCGGTATGTGAGGAAGCTGCCCTGCTGCCTGCTTCCGTCGTGCCGGCTTTTATTGCTGCAATCATGCACCCTTTTCTTATAAGAGAGGAAGCATGATGAAGAAGTTTATCCGGATTACGAATGCTTTCAACATAGATAAGTTTTATTGGAGAACTGATTTCAGGCTCGTACGTTTTATCCCAGAATTCAAGAACTTCTTCCACCCCCGTCTGGGAACTGTTCCCGACTGAATAAACACTTGAAAAGTTTAATCCTTTGGGCATTGCCGATTCAAAAATAAAAACCGCAGTAGCTCCTGAGCCTGAAACAAAATCACATCCCCTGCTGTTAAGTTTTGGGACAGGAGATGTAAAAACACCCTGATATGACTGTGTAACAACCCCGATACAGTTTGGTCCTATAAGGCAACCACCTGCCTTGCTGATGAGTTCAACTATTTCATTCTCAAGCTTAAGTCCGTCACTTCCTGATTCACTGAATCCCGCTGAAATTATGATAAAAGCCCTGGTTTTTTTATCTCTCACGAGTATTTCCACAGCAGATAAGCATAATGCGGCAGAAATAGCAAGTATTGCCAGATCGGTTTCAGGAATATCATTCAGATCCCTGTAAGATTTAATCCCCTGGATTTTATTTTGTTTAGGATTTACCACATAAAGTTTTCCGGAGAATTTTCCGTCTATTATATTTTTAAGGACTTTCCCACCGGGTTTAAAAAGATCGTCTGATCCTCCTACAACCACAATGCTTTCAGGATTTATAAGTTTATCATTTATCATAGGCAAAAAAATGGTGAAGGCAATGAATTATGAAATTCAATAATTCGGACTGACGGAAAAACTACAAACCGGCAAACCGTTCGAGGAAGCCGACATTATGTGCAACGACAAATAAATACTTTTCTGATATATAACGACTTACAAGCAATTTCAACTCTTAAATACTAAAGGCAAGATAATAAAAATAAATAGTACCAAATAAGATAATTGTCATTGCTCTTTAAAATGCCACCACCCTACAGACATGTTTTGCCACTGACGGTAATTCTATGATTTTTAGTCGAACTATTTTTTTTGGTACGTGCCTTAAAAAATTACTTTTGTAAATAAGTCAGATTCAAATAATGAACTTAAAATCCCTTTATATGAAAAAAATAAATCCCAGGTTCAGCTGGACAATAATTTCATTATTCACCTTTTCACTTTTCACGCATGCTCAGTACTCAGATATTGACAGCGATGGGCCTGGTTCCAGTGAGAATTGTACAACAATAATGGTAGGCAGGTGTGCTTCTACTGACGGGTCGGTGATGACTTCCCACAGCTGTGACGGGAATTACAGAACATGGCTTGAAATATACCCCCATCAAAAATTTGCACCGGGAGCGACACATTCTGTTTACTCAGGGATGCTTCACACTGAGGAGGCGTGGGATATGACTAAAGTAACAGTAAAGGGTGAAATTCCTGAAGTCGCCGAGACATATGCATTTCTGAATACAGCTTATCCCTGTCTCAATGAAAAGCAGCTGGCAATCGGAGAAACAACCATTTACGGGAGGGAAGAGCTTATAAATGCAAATGGAATGTTTCTTATTGAAGAGCTTGGAAAGATTGCACTGCAAAGGTGCAAGACAGCGAGAGAAGCTATAGCGCTGATCGGCAAGCTGGCCGAAGAATATGGATATGCCGATATGGCGGAGTGTATAAGCATAGCTGATCCTAAAGAGGTATGGCAATTGGAAATAGCAGGTTCAGGCAAAGGCAAACCATCGTCTATCTGGTGTGCCGAGAGAATTCCCGATGAAAATGTTGGAGTATGTGCCAATATTCCAAGGATCTCAGTTATTGATTTTAGAAATCACGACTATTTCATGTACAGCACTGATTTACAAAATGTTGCGAAATATCTTGGTTATTGGGATGGAAAAGAGCCTCTGAAATTCTGGAAAATCATTAATGGTAAAAAGCCATTCTCGATACGGGAATTTTATATTCTCAGCACCCTTGCTCCTTCTTTAAATCTTTCTTTTGATGCAGAAGAGCTCCCATTTTCTGTAAAGCCCGAAAAGAAACAATCGCCGCGCGATATTATGAAATTCTTCAGGGAGACTTATGAAGGAACGCAATGGGATATGACTAAAAACCTGCTGATAACAATTAAAGAAAAAGACAAGGATGGAAAGGAGACTGAGAAACAGGTCAAAACTCCTGTAATCAGTAACTGGATGAATAATGATATGCGTACTTTGCTGAACGGAATAAAACCAGGTCTGGTTGAACGCCAGAGAACCATTGCAATAGCAGGATGCTCCTATTCTCATGTAATTCAATGCCGCGATTGGCTTCCCGACGAAGTTGGAGCGATAGCCTGGTTTTCGTTTGACAATCCTGGTGAGAGCCCCAGAATTCCAATATTTTCAGGAGTCTTAAGTCTTCCATCTTCTTTCAGTATATGCGGTCAGCCACGCTACAGAACTGATGCAGCCATATGGGCATTCCGGGAGGCAAACAGACTTGCCACAGTAAACTGGTCTAAAGGAAGAACACTTATTGAACCTTCAGTGCAGGAATTTGAAGATAAGGCATTTACAGAGTTGCCAGCTGTCGAAAAAAGGGTTACCGAACTAGTAAAGGATGGGAAAAATGAAGAAGCAAAGAAATTGGTAACTTCTTATACCAATAGCTTTGCTGATGCTGCCATGAGGAGGTGGGAAGATCTTAAAGTAACTTTATGGGGGATGTTCGGTAGAGGATTTTAGTATCTTTGCAAACTGATAATAAAGGATATGGCATTGAAAATAAAAGAGATACTGGAGAAGGATATCTTTGCACGGGAAGAGATTATTTCGCTTCTGCAATCCGAAGGTGAAGACAGAACTCTTCTTTTCAAAAAATCTGCTGAAATAAAAGAAAAATACATTGGCAATAAGGTATGGTTCAGGGGATTAATTGAGTTTTCCAATATCTGTAGTAAGGATTGTCTCTATTGCGGGATAAGAAAAGGAAATAAAAATTTAACCAGATATAATCTCTCAGATGAAGAAATACTCACGGCTGCCAGATTTGCTTATGTCAACCGTTACGGATCGATAGCCCTTCAATCGGGAGAGCTTGAAAGTCCTCTTGTTACAAACAGGATCGAGAACCTTCTCCATAAGATCAAAGAACTGTCAAATGGAGAATTAGGTGTGACTTTATCTGTAGGTGAACAGGAAGCTGACGTGTACAAAAGATGGTATGACGCAGGTGCCCACAGGTATCTTCTTCGTGTTGAATCTACCAGTCAATCCCTTTACAACAAGATCCATCCGAATGATTCAAAACACGATTTCAATCACAGGCTAAACTGCCTCAAAAGTCTCCAGGATATAGGCTACCAGACTGGCACAGGGGTAATGATTGGTTTGCCGTTTCAGACCATGGATGATCTGGCAGGGGACCTTATGTTTATGAAAGACTTTAATATCGACATGTGTGGTATGGGCCCATATATTGAACATGCGGATACTCCCCTTATTGAACATTCGGAAAAACTGATGCCGCTGAAGGACAGATTTGATCTTACACTTAAAATGATTGCCATAATCAGGATAATGATGCGAGATATTAATATTGTTGCCGCAACCGCACTTCAGGCAATTGATCCGATGGGCAGGGAAAAGGCTGTTAAGATTGGTGCAAATATCATTATGCCAAATATCACCCCTGGTAAATACCGTGACAGTTATAAACTTTATGATAATAAGCCTTGCACTGACGATTCAGCTGAAGATTGTCAGAGTTGTCTCGAGACCCGTATCAGCCTTGCTGATGCAAAAGTTATTTACGGGGAATGGGGCGATTCAAAGCATTACATTTCAAGAAGGCAACAGGCAACAGGCGTGAGGCGTCAGGAGTGAGGCGTGAGGTGTGAGGAGTCAAGGCTCAATCGATCCTGTCCTATATAAGTCAGGTTAAAAAATCATTGTCCTGACATGAACCTGTTTTAACTCTTTCAGGTCTTTTTCAAGAAGCAGCCTTTGTTTTTCATCTCCTTTTAATTCCAGGATAATAAGTCCTGCCGGTTCGCCGAAGAATACTTCATTTACTCCAAGACGGGTACGTATATTACATCCGTATGAAGTAAGAATCTTCTGAACAGACATAATTACAGGCTGGCTTCTTTCTACAAGGATACCCAGGATCTCCACGCTGCTTTTAACTGATTCAGAATTCAGGGATTCTTTTTCAGAGGTGTAAATCATTTCGCGTATTTCGACTCCTTCAAGTGCTTTCAGTTCAGTTGCAAGACTATCGGTATCAGCTGGATCGCCATTCAAATGTAGAATGATATATGCCTCACGGCTGCATACCTCATCGGTCACTTCATGGAATCCCAGACGGGTTGTTATTACACTTGCATGCCGCGATAAAATACCCTGGGTCAGTCCGGCTTCTTTAATCCTGTCGATGATTTTAATTCCAAGAACCTTTATCATGATTTTCAATTTTTGTTCAGAGTTCAGTGTTAAGTGTTAAGTTTTTAATATTATCTTTTTTTACCACGAGTAACACGCAGTTTTTCACAAAGTAACGCGGCTTCATATTTTTCTCTTCGTCTCTCAGTCTCTCAGTCCCTCAGTCTCCTCTTCTCCCATATACTATTAAAAATACAAGTCTCTCTCCCCTAGTTTAATCCTTTCAATCTTATCCCTGGTGCTTACAGCGACTCCTGATTCAAGCTTTTCGAGGTTTTTTTCGATAGCTTTCCATCCCTTTTCAACTGTTTCTCCCTGTGCATAATCGCAGATATATTCAGAGAGAGTAAGGATAGCATTTGGAGTACAGAATCTTTTTATGAATCCGGGTACTGAAAACTCCATGAAATGCTCACCGGTGCGTCCCATTCTGTAGCATGATGTGCAGAAAGAAGGCAGGTAATCATTTTCCAGGAGCTCATCGATAACTTCAGCGAGTGATCTGGGATCATTTATCTTAAATTGCTCACGATTCAGATTCTGTTTTTCATTTTTTGTGTCTGAATAAGAACCGAGCTCGAGCTTTGTACCACCATCTATCTGTGATACACCATATTGCATAGCTTCTCTTCTGACATCCGGTGCCTCTCTTGCAGTTAAAATCAATCCTGTATACGGAACAGCTAGTCTTAATATAGCAATAAGCTTTTTAAAATCTTCATCCCCTGTTTCATATTTATCGTTAATTTTCAGACTTAGGGCATCTTTAATACGCGGGAACGAAATTGTATGAGGGCCTACATTATAACAAGCCTCAAGGTGATTTGCATGACGGACGAGTCCCATTACTTCAAACCTCCAGTCGTAAAGGCCGAAAAGGGCTCCGATTCCCACATCATCAATTCCGGCTTCCTGCGCTCTGTCCAGTGCAGTCAGGCGATATTCAAAATTTTTCTTTTTTCCTCCGAGGTGATACCATTTATAAGCTTCGGGATGATAGGTTTCCTGGAAGACCTGATAAGTTCCGATGCCTGATTCACCCACAGTCCTGAATCCCTCAATATCAAGAGGGGCTGCGTTTATATTTACCCTCCTGATTTCCCCATTGCCTTTTTTTACATCGTATACAATTTTGACTGTGTGAGCAATATACTCTGGTGAATAATCAGGATGTTCCCCGTAAACCAGTATTAATCTCTTCTGCCCATTGTCTTCCAAAGCTTCAACTTCTCTGATTATCTCATCATCGCTAAGGGTTTTACGAATAGCTTCGGCATTGGTAACTCTGAATCCGCAGTACTGACAATTATTTGTGCATCTGTTGCCAACATAGAGGGGTGCGAAAAGCACAATCCTGTTTCCATAGACCTTCTCCTTTAATTCCCGCGCACCTTGTTTGATCTCATCGGCAAGACCTGCTCCGATGGAGTTAATAAGAACAGCTGTTTCCTCCATTGTGAGCCTCTGCTTATCAAGCGATTTGGCAATTACATCTCTTACTCTCTGCTTGTTTGGTTTGGTAATATTTATCAGATTCCAAATCTCTTCAGGATCAATGAATGGCTTCATTCGCTGATCTGGAATACTTAATTTTTCAGGTGAAAACTTCATTAATTACTTAATTTAACTAAATACAAAAAAACTAGTTTGGATTTCTTTTCTTGCTTTTTTATCTTATCCCCCAATGGAGGTTTAGAAAAAGTCCTTTTTAACCGCAGAGTTCGCAAAGTAGGAGCAAAGCACGCAAAGTTAAAAAAAGTCTTCAGTTCTTTGCGATCTTTGCTTTTATCCTTAGCGACCTTTGCGGTTTAGGATTTCGACTTTTTCTACACCCCCAGTACCTTTGATTATTGTTGATTTTTATTGCCCCTCCCTCCTGGGGGAGGGGTTGGGGAGAGGTAATTTATACTGCAAAGATAATCAACTAATGGCCTATTGGAAATGATTTCTGTCAATAAATAAGCTCCGATATCTCCTCTATTGCCAGGTTGATTTTTGAAATACCCTTATTATCTGAAAAGTTGACAGCTCCGTGCATCTTTTTATGGAAAGAAACAGTGATTTTATTTTCAGCATTAAAGTTTATTCTGTCAAAAATATTCACAAGTACTTCTGATGTATTATCTGGTTTTTTGTGAATTATTGCCATTCCTTTCGAATTAAACGACCCGGCCTCAACTGAAACTGCATATATACCCCACGAAGGCAGAATTTTACATTCTTCTGTAAGAGGTATTTGTATAAGGCCAGGTAAATCAGGATTATTTTCAATCAGATAGTTCTCAGGTTTTCCTTTTATTATATAATAATGGTCGAGGTATGCATTCGCTCTCTGAATATAGCCCTCACTTATAGCCTGACGTATTTTTGAAGAACTTACCGTTTCGTGGTACACCTCCTGTTCGGGAATCTCTTCAGCCTCAAAATGATATTTTGCCTGCCAGTTCCAGAGTTGTTTATAATCACCTTCTTTATTGAATCCAAAATGATGGTTAAAACCGGCAACAATAACTTTTGCATGAAGAATTCCATGCAGTAAATCTCGCACAAATTGTTCGCTTGTTACCTTTGAGAATTCTCTTGTGAATTCCACTATGATTACGTTGTCCAGCCCGGCTTTTTCAAGTAGATCAAGCTTTTCTTCCTGTGAATTAATCAGTTTAAGATCTTTCCCGGCAGTATCGGGGTAGAGAACTTTTATGGGATGTGGATCAAACGTAATTAAAACCGATTCGCCATTGTACTTTTCTGCCAGTATTCTGATCCGGTTAAGTATGACCTTATGCCCGATATGAACTCCATCGAATGATCCGGTTGTAACAACCGGGTTAATAATATTTTTCGCCTCCTCAAAGCTTCTGAAGATCTTCATGTTAAGCCAGAGCCCTAAATTTTATTCTCCTTTACAAAATAGGCAACTTTTTCTATGGAAGTTATCATGTCATATTCTTCGAGGTAGACTCCGGAAGGAACGTTTAATGGGATAGTTGTAAAGTTCAGAATACCTTTTATTCCATAGCGGACCACTTCTTCTGTTATCTCTCTAGCAAAATCCGGCGGAACAGTCAGAATTGCTATCCGGATGTCAAGTTCTTTTATCATTCTTTCGATATCATTATACGGATAACATTTTACTCCTGAAATGACTTTATTAATTTTCTGCGGATCGTTATCAAACGATGCCACGAGGTTAAGCTTTGATCGTTTCCCCTTAAAATAACCTGCTACAGCTCTTCCAAGATTCCCAATCCCTATTACTGCTACATTCATGCTCTCTTCAGAATCTATTATTTTACCAATGGTGTCAATAAGCTCCCTTACATCATATCCTTTTCTGAGAACACTCGAATAACCAATCAGCATAAGGTCGCGTCTTACCTGTACGGCTGTAATATGAAGACGCGCAGCCAGCTCGTGAGAAAAGATGAAGTTTCTTTTTTCATTAAGGCATTCCAGAAGTGTCCTTCTGTACTCGCTAAGCCTTTCAACGGTTTTTCCTGGTAGTTTCATTATAAAGTAATTAATTTATGGGATGATGGAACTCGTTCCGATATATCGGGACGCGGTTTATCATTAATTTCAGGTGATGGTTATTGGTTTTTTTGGTAATCTTATTGTAAATACTGTTCCTACATCGGGAGTACTGTCAACTTTAATTGTTCCATGATATAATTCCACAACTTTCTTAACTATAGATAATCCCAGTCCGCTTCCTGAAATATTCCTTGTCTTTTCATTCTTGATTCTTACAAACTCTGCAAAAAGATTTTCAGTATCATTTTTTGTAATTCCAATTCCCGTATCAGAAATTATAAGGATTGCTTCACTGTCTGAGCTATCTATTGTAATCTCCGCTTTGCCACCTATTTTATTGTACTTAACAGCATTTGAAATGAGATTATTAAAAACAATCTCCATATCATCGGGGTCAGCCATTATAATAACATCGGACCTTATATCGAGATTAATACTTACATCCATCTGGATAGCATAAGGCTGAACAGTTACTATTGCATCTGAAGCCAATTCAGCAAGATTTACTTCCTGAATTTTTTCTTCTTTTCGTTCAAGTCTGATTTTAGTAAAATCGAGGAGGTCCATAATAAGGCTTCTCATTCCCTGTATCCTTTGGAGAGATCTTTCAATCGGGGTTGCATAATCATCAATTAGTTCTCCTGACTGTTTGCCCTGCATCATCAAAAGGTATCCTTCCAATGCATTAAGTGGTGCTTTCAATTCATGCGACAATACAGAAAGAAACTGATACCTGATCTTTTTCCCTTCCTGATTCATCTTATGTGTTATCCTCTTAAGATACAGCTGTTTGGTTATGTTTTCAATACTCGATTTCAGCTCCTGTGGGGTAAATGGTTTAGGAATGAAATCGATAGCACCGTCGCGGGTTGCCCTTATTGCAACGTCGAGAGAAGCATAAGAGGTGATCATTGCCACAACAATATCATAATTTCTTTTTCTGATATACTCCAGTACTTCAACTCCCTGGATTCCCGGCAACTTGTTATCGAGCAAAAGAATATCAGGCATATCCCGCTCAAGAACGACGATTCCGTCCTCGCCCGTTGCAGCTTCGGTAACTTCAAACGTATAATCCTCATCCATAAAAGGATATGTGACATGAAAATTATTGAGAATCCTGGAAACACCAGATCGTATCCCCGGTTCATCATCAATGACAAGTACTTTCAGAACAGCCATTTCAAAGTTTTAATAATTTCATAATCTCCTGGTCGAGCTGCTCAGGCCTTATACCTTTTTCAAGGTACCTGTCGGCTCTTATCCACGATTTTTCCTGGTCGGAATCGATGCTAAAAGATAATCCTGTTTCGTGAGAAACCGCTGTAGCCATAATAACCGGCACTTCGGGGTATTTTCTCTTTATCTTGTAACATAAGATGAAACCGCTGTCATCACTTTCCATCATAAGGTCAAATATTGCCAGGTCAGGTTTGAATCTGGCTATCACTGATTCAGCCTCAGCCTGACTTTCAACAGCCACAGTCCTGTAACCAGCCTTCTCAAGATTAAATACTGTCTGAAAAAGGTAATCCGGATCATCATCAGCCACCAGTATAGTTAAATCACTCTTCTTCATCTTTATACAAATTTCTAAAAATTATTTAAATCAAAGTCAAATTTTGCACCCTATTCTTTTCTTCTGGGTAACACAATTTTAAAACTGGTTCCTGTTCTGCCACTGGACGGGTTGTCATTCGAATCAGCTGATATCTGGCCTTTATGCATTTTAACAATGCCATAAGCAGTTGCCAATCCCAGACCGGTACCCTGTCCGATGCTTTTTGTAGTAAAAAATGGTTCGAAAATCTTAGCCCTGTCCTCTTCTTTTATACCAATACCTGTGTCACTTATAACTATTATTACATCGCTGAGTGTGTCTTCCATCTTAATACTGACTGTTCCTCCTTCAGGCATAGCATCAAAGGCATTTTTGATCAGGTTTGTAAGTACCTGCATCATCTGCTCCTGATCAAGCATGGCTTCAGGATTTGTGGTTCTGTCATCAATAATGATTTTTACCTTTGCCGGCACAATAAGACTTTCAAGGCTGTGATTTACCAGGTCAATAATACTAACCAGCTGATGGTTCACCTGGTTCTTACGTGCAAAATTCAACAGTCCTGCGACAATTTTCTTGCACCTTCCGGCCTGGTCCACGATCAGTTTAAGATCCTCTCTGACCGGATCTCCTGCGTTCGATTCTTCCAGAAGGATATTGCTATACATTATCACAACCCCTAGCGGATTATTAAGCTCATGCGCTATTCCCGCCGAAAGCTGACCCATATGAGCCAGTTTTTCAGATTGCCTGAGAGCCTGTTTCATCGACGAAAGCTTCTCGTTTGATAGTGCAAGGTCCTTGATCGATTTATGAAGTTTTTCGATGGTATAAGGTAGGCACATCTCTACTTCAGCCAGTCCCTTTTTGATTGCTATTGCGTGTTCGACGCAGCTTTCATAACCGCAGGCACCACAGTCAAGCTGGTCTTTTTTCGTCTTCTTACCCATCTTAATAAGAATATCGTTCACATCAAGCTCATTAAGAGCTTCAATCCGGCGATCTTCGCGTCTATGTCTGACCGTAAGGTCGAGCTCAGAGTACTCGTCAAATGATTTTTGCCAGCTCTCCGAATCAATATTCTGCATTTTACTATTGGCATAGGAACTTACGAGTGAACGTCTGTTATATTGCTTGCCGTTTTTTGATAACCCTGGCCCCATAATGCATCCTTCGCAACAAAGCAGTTCCATGTGCTGGTTCTTTATCAGACCGGCTTCAAATTCCTTTAGTGCTCCCTGAAAATCTATTCTTCCTTCAGCAGCTATCATATTCCCGGTTATGGCGTTATCGCTTATTTTAGCTGTCTGAAGCAATCCTCTGGCAACAGGGAATATCGCCCCTCTTCCACCTACCGGCTGATCGAAGTCTCCCGGAGCAGTGGTTTCAGAAGTAATGCCTCTGTCGGCCAGAATATCTCTTAATTCAGTAAAGGTTATAGCCTCATCAATTTCACTGCTTTCTGCTTTCTTGGCGACACACGGACCAATAAATACAATTTTTATATCACTGCCATATTTTTTTCGAACAACTCTGCTCATTGCGACCATGGGAGAGACAATCGGTGCCAGGTTATCCACAAGCGCCGGGTGATAGAATTTGACATAGTTGACAATCGAAGGGCAATCTGATGAAATATAAAAATTTCTTTCCTCAGAAACAAGTTTTTTATATCTGTCCGCAACAAGGTCAGCTCCAAATGATACTTCAGCCACTAATTCAAAACCAAGTGCTTTTATCATTCCTATAAGAATATGATAATCAGGAATATCATTGAATTCTGCCGGAAAACTCGGAGCTATAATTGCTGCAACTTTCGAATCACTTTCCAGAAGTTTTACAACTCGGTCGGTTGTATTAAGAAAGACCTTCGCTCCCTGGCTGCATACTTTTGTACAATTGCCACAGGCAATACACCTTTCATCAATTACCTCAGCCTGCCCTCCCACAATCCGTATAGCTTTAGCAGGGCATTCCCTTACACATGTATAGCATGTCCTGCAAAGCTCCTTTATGGTGTAAACCAACATATTAAATCGTGTTATAGATCATAATAATACATTCCTCTTCTCAAAATGAGTAAAGAATATCCTTTTGTCCGCGATGTCAGCATAATCCTTTAAGAGCTTCTCGTATAAATTGATAAGAGCCGGTGATTTGCATGGCAGGTTAATTGCTTCTGTGTCATCCGACTGGTAGACAAGCTTCGACCTGCTCTTAATTTCATCTTTTGACGAATTAAACGACAAACCGGCTCCATGAACACATCCACTCTGACATGTCATCACTTCAACCAGGTTATACTTTTTTCCGGATGCAAGTGAAACTCTTAACTTTTCCAGTGCCGCAAGACCATCTACAACTGCGACTCTGACTTCAGTTTCACCAACCATCACTGATAATTCCCTGAATGCCCCTCCCGATCTCAGTTTTTTAAAAATTTGTTTATCAGGCTCTTTCTTCATTTTATGATAATGATATGTACGGATGACGCCTTCCGCCATCCCTCCCGCTACCTCAGCCAGTATGGCAGCTGAACTTCTTCCGGACATTGGTTCATCAGCCGGTTCATGTTCAATATTTGATGTGTCAATGCCATATAATCTTATAAGCCTGGCCAGTTCCCTTACTGTCAAAACAGAATCCACATCACTGATACCTTTCCTCATCATTCCGTCGCGACGAGCTTCAAATTTCATCGCCATACAGGGAGTTGCAGATACCGAAAAGATCTCCTCAGGTTTAACACTCAGCTGACCCGCTACCATTGTCTTGATGAGTGCCCCTGTAATCTGTTGCGGGGATTTGACGGTCGAAAGTTGTGGAATAAGCGATGGAACAAATTGCTCTGCGTATTTTACCCATGCAGGACAAGCTGAGATATACAAAGGATTTTCTGACCTGTTTTCAATTCTGTCGGAGAGCTGAGCTGCGATTTCGGTTATACAAACATCAGTGCCTAACCCTGTTTTATAAACCTTGTCAAAACCGATTTTACGAAGGATGGCATTAAGAATCTTATCAAATTCCCTTGTATATCTCATGCCAAGTTCTTCGGCTATTCCATAAACCACCATTGAAGAATACTGAATGACTTTTACAATTTCAGGTTTATTAAGATATTCCTGTACTTCTGTAATATTATGTTTTTCATGAAGCGCACCTGTAGGACAAACCAGTACACACTGTCCACAATGAATACAGCTCGAAAAATTAAAATCCCTGTCCATGGCAGCACCGACATGGGTCTCTCTTCCTTTATTAATAAAATCCAGCGATGTTGCCGTAATAACTTCCTCACAGACCCTGACACACCGGCCACAGAGAATGCATTTGGAGAGTTCCCGTATTATAGCGGGACTGGACTGGTCGAGACGGGGTTTAATTTTTCTCCCGCGTATGCGCCGTTCTCTGATATTTAGCTCTTCTGAAAGCCTCTGAAGTTCGCAATTCAGATTCCTGTCGCAATATAAACAATCGTCGGGATGGTTTGACAGTAACAATTCGACTATTGTTTTTCGTGCAGTTATAACCCTGGGTGAATGGGTTTTAATTTTCATCCATTCCTCAACAGGCTGTGAACAGGCTGTAACCAGGCGATCGCGACCTTCCACTTCAACAACACACATCCTGCAGGCACCCGTTGGGGTAAACTCTTTCATCCTGCAAAGGGTCGGTATAATAATTCCATTGCGATTAAGGGCCGAAAGGATTGTTTCGCCCTTTTCGGCTTTGATTTTTTTATTATTTACCTGAATTGTAAAAAGCATAAAAGCTATTTAACATTTATTGCACTGAACTTACAAATATCGAAACAGATACCGCATCCGATACATTTCTCCTCAACTATAAAAAACGGTTGTAGCCGCGTTCCATAAATTGCATTTACAGGACATTTAGCAGCACATGCCGTACATCCGGTACATTTGTCCACATCAATCGAATATGTTCTGAGTCCCCTGCAGATATTGGCACGGCATTTTCTGTCGAAAATATGCTCTTCGAACTCATCCCTGAAATTTTTAAGAGCACTTATGAAAGGATTAGGCGCTGTTTGTCCCAGTCCGCACAGGGAAGTATCTTTCATTACTGATGCAATTGTTTCAAGTTGCATCACGCCTTTAAACCTCTCAAGAGTTGTTCCCGATTCTTCATTTAAAGGTTTCCTTATTACACTTTCAAGGATTTCGAGCATCCTGCCGGTACCTTCACGGCACGGGATACATTTACCACAACTTTCATTTCGTATGAATTCCATATAATATCTTACAAGGTCAACCATACAGGTGTTCTCATCGATAATCACGAAACCGCCTGCTCCCATACCAATCCCTTTTTCCTTAAGATCCTCGTAATCAATAGCAATATCAAGGTTTTCAGCTGTAATAAAAGAACCTGATGCCCCTCCGAGCTGGATGGCTTTAAACTCCTTCCCTTCTTTTATTCCATCTGCAATGTCTTCGAGAATTGTTCTGATAGTTGTGCCCATTTCTATTTCAATCACTCCTGACATCCGGCCTTTTCCTGCAACTGCAAATACTTTTGTGCCCGGACTATTTTCTGTTCCCAGAGTGCGGAACCATTCCGGGCCATTCTGCATTATAAGAGGAACATTCATAAGAGTCTCAACATTGTTGATAACGGTTGGTTTTCCAAATAATCCTGCTGTTGTCGGATAAGGAGGTTTAAGTTGAGGCATTCCCCGTTTACCTTCCAGTGTGTTTATCAGGGCAGTCTCTTCGCCGCAGACGAATGCTCCGGGTTCGACTCTGATTATTATTTCCAGGTTATAACCACTGGAAAAGATATTATGCCCGAAAAGTCCGTAGTCTCTGGCTCTGTCTATTGCCTTTTGAAGCCTGTTCTTTGCATGGTCAGAACCGGATCTCATAAAAATAATGGCATTTGAAGCTCCGATTGCGTAGGAAGCAATTGCAATACCTTCGATTAAACGGTGCGGATCACTTTCAAGGATTGTCCTGTCTGTGAAAGCTCCGGGGTCACTCTCTTTTGCGTTGCAGATAAGATATCTTGCATTTGAAGTTGTATTGAGCGCATGCTTCCATTTTAATCCTGTAAGATATCCTCCTCCGCTTCTGCCTCTCAATCCGCTCCTTTCAATAATGTCACATACTTCTTCAAATGTATAATGTCTTATTGCTTTGATATATGTACGATACCCCCCCCGGGCTATGTATTCTTCAATGCTTTCAGGGTCGTAGCATCCGCAGTTGCCAAGTATTACTCTTTTCTGATTTGCAAAAAAAGGAAGCTCATCCATAAAAGGAATCCCGGTCCACAATTCAAAACCTTTTGTGCCGGTCTGTCCGGCAAGATCATCCTCATTTATATCATTATGGAAAACGCCATTCAGAAGAGGCTCCACCTTTTCTTCAGTTATATTTCTGAAGAAAAGTTTATTCTTCCCGGGAATCTGAATACATACCAGTGGTTCAAAAGTAGCCGGTCCGGTACACCCCACCCTTACCAATCCTGCCGATGGTTCATTTTCCTTTACATAGGTATCTATTGCCGAAAAGGTTTTTTCCGATCCTGCTATTACACTGCTTGTTCCGGAAGAAATAAAGATCACGGGGGTATCGGTTTTTTCCCGTCTCACCTGCTGCAAAATCTTTTCTGTTTCCGGTGACAGTGTATCAGATTCGTACGTAAGAACCTTATCAATCAGAAATGTCTTTAAATCTTCCATCTGGAATTTTTGCCGGAATTAATCGTTTTCAATGACGTACTTTAATTTTTTAATAAGTTCCGGAAGATGTTCAGCTTTAATATGGGTGTGGTATTGCCCGTTCACATTTATTACCGGGCCATTATAACAACCACCCATACATGAAACAATCTCATAGCTGAAATTTCCGTCCCTGGTTGTCTGTCCGGGCATCACTCCTAACTCTTCCTTTATTTTATTTATATTTGCCTGTGATCCGTTGAGGAAGCATGACGTACCGTTACAGATCCTTATTTGAATTTTTCCTGAAGGGATGAACCGGAACCTGTCATAAAATGTTGCAAGACCATATATCTTTGTTGTGCTTAACCCCAGGAAGCTCCCGGTTTTTACAATAGCTTCTTCGGAAAGGTATCCCAGATCATCCCGTATTTCCTGAAGCAAAGGAATAAGATCCTCTCTTTTTCCCTGTTTGTACTTTCTAAGAATTATATCCAGTTCGGTGGTCATACTGATAATTTAAGGTCCGGAATTTCATGACAAAGATAATTTATTTTATTGTTAATAAATAAACATTGTTATTTTATTAACAATAAAATGATAAATTACACTATGGTTTTATTTTTTTATATTTTGCTGGTTATTAATGTTTTATGGCATATGTTAAAAAATATACCATTAAATCCATCATCATTCTAACGGCATTTAAATATCGATATATCGCATAAATAAGAAAGTTTAAGATTCTGAAGCGTTAATGACAGCTCGGAAATAATTATTACTTTTGATGTCGTGTTTATTTTTGAACAGTAAGAAAATGGCTCAGAGAATTGAGATGCAAATTTGTCTTGGAAGCTCCTGTTTTTCCCGGGGTAATAAAGATGTTGTTATGTTCATAAGGGAATATCTCAGGAAAACCCATCTTGAAGACAAAGTCATTTTCAAAGGAGCCCGTTGCATGGGCCATTGCAGTAATGGTCCGAACCTTAATATAAACGGCGTTACTCTAGAGGGAGTCACACTTTCAAAAATTGAGGGCATTCTGGAAAAAGAATTTGAAAATTTGAAAATTTAAGAACTGTCACAGAGAGACACAGAGGAGCACAGAGTTGCACAAAGAAAAATCAAAGTTTAGTGTACTTATTGTAATTCTAAGTATTATAGGCATTTTATGCACTTATATTGGTTAGTATGAAAAATAAAAAGCCTGTTCTTTATATAAATGACGAAAGATGCAGAAACTCATATTCCTGTGTACGAGTCTGCCCTGTAAATGCAATTGAGGTCAAACCTCAGAAGGCTCATCCGTATATTCTTCCCGAGAGATGCATCGGATGCGGACTATGTTATGTCTCATGTACACCACATGCTATTGAATTTCGCGATTCCAGGGAAGATGTAAAGAAAATGCTTAAATCAGGCAGAAAAACTGCTGCCCTTATTGAACCGAGCATTGCATCAGAGTTTGACGATATAACTGATTACAGGAAGTTCGTTGCTATGATCCGGTCGCTGGGTTTTGACTATGTTCATGAGGATTCATTTGGTGTTGATCTGATAGCAGCTGCTTACGCAAATCTTTTCTTAAAAGCTGAAGGCAAGTACCTGATAACGGCAAACTGCCCGTCAATAGTTAAACTTGTTGAAAAGTTTCATCCTGAGCTAGTTCCGAATCTGGCCCCATTAGTCTCCCCTATAATCGCCACTGCAATGGTCGTAAAAAAGTTATATGGGAGCGAGGTAGCAACTGTTCAGATTGGTCCATGTATAGATGCAAAAGACGAGTCACTTATTTATGATTCAGGGAATCTTATAGATGGCGTTCTGACATTTGTGGAACTAAGAGAGCTTTTTGATGAATTCAAGATCCAGGAAAGACTGGTAAAAATGTCGGATTTTGACCCGCCGCATGGATTCTGGGGCGCCCTTTACCCTTTGCCTGCAGGAATAATCCAGGCAGGAGGGATAAAACGTGATATGGTTTCCAGCAGGGTAATAACAGCTTCAGGAAAAGAAGAAATTCTTGAAGCAATAAATGATTTTGATAAATATATTGATACTATACAACACCATTTTAACCTCTTCTTTTGCCACGGATGCCTGCTTGGTCCGGGAATGCAACATCATAATGAACGATTCAGGAGGAGAGCACTGGTAAGCAGGTATGCAGAAAAAAGGGTAGGCCAGCTTGATAAGGAACTCTGGCAAAAAAACATGGAAAAGTGGTCAAAACTCGATTTTTCACGAACCTTTACTCCGGAAGATCAGAGAATTCCCGAACCACCGGAAGAGGCTATAAGAGAAGTACTTAAAATAATAGGTAAAGACACTCCCGATGAAGAGATCAACTGTGGTGCCTGTGGTTATCTCTCCTGCCGGGATTTTGCATCCACTGTTGCGAAAGGACTGGCAATTCCTGAAATGTGCCATACTTTCAACCTGCGTAATAAACAGGAATATATTGAAACCCTCCGACAGACGAACCGAAAACTTGCTGAGACAAAAAAGGCTCTCAAAGAATCAGAAGAACTCGCCAGAAGGGAAAAAGAGATTGCACAGAGCGCTTCCGATATGATGAATAATATGCTTGAAAAGCTTCCAACCGGAGTGGTAATAGTTGACAATAATCTCAAAATACTTCATTCAAATCAAAGCTTTATCAACATAATCGGGGAAGATGCAAAAGCCATATCAGATGTAATTCCGGGTCTTGCCGGTGCTGATGTCAAAACGCTCATACCCTTCAACGTATATAACATGTTCACATTTGTCATTAAGGAGGATGAACCGGTTGTAAGCAAAGATGTCCATTTTGAAGATAAAATGCTGAATGTCTCCATCTTTCCAATCAAGAAAAACAAGATCTGCGGAGCTATAATACGTGACCTTTATTCTCCTGAAGTTCAGGGTGAAGAGGTAACGAGCAGGGTAAGTGAAGTGATTGAGAAAAACCTTGAAATGGTACAAAAGATAGGATTCCTTCTTGGGGAAGGTGCATCAGAAACCGAGCAGATGCTGAACTCTATTATTGAGTCGTACAAATCAAAAAAGGTAAATAAAATAAACAATCCGAAATAATCTTCCGTGAACAGGAGCTTTTTTATAGAGGTAAACAGTCAGCAAAGGAACTTCGACGGTGAGAGAATTAGCGGAGATGTATTTCTTTATCGCTATATTAAGGAAGAAGACAGGGTCATAGCAGTTCTGTCAGACGGTATGGGACATGGTGTGAAAGCAAATATTCTTGCCACACTCACTGCGACAATGGCAATAAATTTTACCCGCGAACATAAAGAGGTAGACCGTATTGCCGAGATAATAATGAATACACTTCCGATATGCAGCGAAAGGAAGATCAGCTATTCAACTTTTACAATAATTGATATTGAAAGCACCGGAAAAGCAACAATCCTGGAATATGACAACCCGTCTTGCATTATATTAAGAGGCAATCAGATATTTGATCCTTCCTGGAAAAAGGTTGTACTTGATAAAGGCAAGAATTCGGGTAAAGTGCTCAAAACCTGCTCATTTATGCCTGAGAAAGAAGACAGAATAGTTTTCTGTTCTGACGGAGTTGCTCAAAGCGGTATGGGCAGCGAACAATTTCCATTTGGCTGGGAGAGGGAAAATATAGCTACTTACGCTGCCTCTCTCGTGACAAGCGAAGCATCTATTTCAGCAATTATGCTTGCCGGGAAGATTGTTACAATGGCTCACAAAAACGACAGCTATAAAGCCCGTGATGATATCAGCTGTGCAACTATTTATTTCCGTGAACCCCGGAAACTTATTATCTGTACCGGCCCTCCATACGAAAAGGATAAAGATAAAGAACTGGCTGCTAAAGTAATGGCATATAAGGCTAAAGTTATTCTATGCGGTGGTACAACAGCAGATATTATTGGCAGGGAATTAAACAGAACAATAATTGATGAATTAATCTTCGAAGATCCTGAACTGCCACCTGAAAGTTTTATGGAAGGCGTTGATCTTGTGACTGAAGGGATACTCACACTTCAGAAAGTCAATGAGATTTTGAAAACTTACAATAACAGCATAAAACTTGACAAAGGACCGGCAGATAAGATAGTGCGACTGATCATGGAGAGTGATGAAATTCACTTCATTATCGGTACCAGGATAAATATTGCTCATCAGGATCCCAACCTGCCTGTCGACCTCGAAATAAGACGGACCGTCGTAAAAAGAATCGCCCGATTGCTGGAGGAAAAATGGCTTAAAAAGGTGACTTTTGAATATATCTGACCTTTTTGCCTTCGTGCCCTGGTGGCAAAATGGTTCTCTAAAAACCTTGAATCGTTAAAAACTCTATCGTTTTATTGAACAAATGCGGCTGGATATCGTGATAAGTAAGGTTTTCCGGAAGATGATCAGTTAAGATAATTTCTGCAATTTCAGATACGTCGGGTATCGGACCAATTTCAAAAACTTCTGCAAGGTAAAGTTTTCCCCATCCCATTTCTATGTCTATAGTTACAGAATATGTTGCAATACAGCGGAGGTTGAATTTTAAAGCTCCGGTTTCTTCCATTAATTCCCTTTCGGCTGCTTCAATTGAATTCTCCCCTTCTTCAATGTGCCCCCCGGCTATCTCCCAGGTCGTACGTTTTTGATGGCGGACAAATATCCATTTGTTTTTATATTTAGCTGATATAACCGAATAAGTCAGTCGGGAATCCGGTATGAAAAGTGGGTCGTAAAAATTAACTTGGATCATATATTTAAAATAATTACCTGTTCATCAATATTATTGAAAACTTATCGCAAGTCGCTTGAAAATCAAGAATCAATTTACAGGATTACTGTTTGACATTTATCAATTTATCATAGCGAATGCAAGAATAATAAGGATAATCAATATTTGAGTACTTTTATATCTTAATTTTTGCTATTCATGGGATTATTTATTATTTCATTTCCGCATATAATTCACGGTGATCTGGCAAAAGCAATATCCGGACTTGATAGTGCTGATCTTAAAATACTTTTAAGTCACGATCCTAACCAATGGGAAGAGGAAGTGACAGGAAAAACTGACATAGATATTACTCTCTCAGGTCATACTCATGGCATGCAAATGGGAATTATGACAAAAAAATTCAGATGGAGCCCTGCAAAATATTTCTACCCGCACTGGAATGGGCTTTACAAACAGGGAAATCAATATCAGTATGTTAATCGAGGACTAGGAGTTATAGGAATTCCTTTCAGGATATGGATGCCACCTGAGATTACTGTAATAACTATTAAAAGGGAATAAAAAACTCAATACTTAGATCATAATTCATTTAAAATAAAAGAAACGGGCAGCAGTTGAACTGCTACCCGTCGATATTACCCTAGCCTGATCTTTGTTCTAACCTACTAACCTACTAACCTACTAAACCTGTCAAGAAACGGTTGAAAAAATTACTGGGAATAATTGACCAACCATTTTTAGTTCGGGTAATATGCCATTAGACAAACCTGAATATCCTAATATTCCTTAAAATGTGATTTTTATTTTTTTTTAACATATAACTTAAAACAATTTAACATTTGAAAAGTTCAAAATGAGTTGCATCATGTCACAGTTTAAATCTTCATTCATTTTTTATTAAATTGCGCCATGGCAGATAATAGCGACTGAAACATGAAAAACGCTTGTATATCATTAATTTTCTGGGCTTTAATAAACACTATATCCCTTGGAATTGAGGAAGATACCTGGATAAGGATCAACCAGCTTGGCTACAGAAATAATGATATCAAAGTTGCTATTTTATTAAGTAGGAAAACATTGGACCTTAAGTCGTTTAAAGTAATCGATATAAAAACAGGTAAAGTGGCAATGGCTTTTAATAATGTCATTAAAACTGTTGCATTAGAGCCATTTATAAGCTGTTATCGCCTTCCGTTCAGCAGCCTTAGAACAAGCGGAGTTTACAGGATTATTGCCGGAAAAACTGTCTCTCCTGATTTCCCTGTTGCAGATAATATATATGATGATACAGCCGATTATCTTTTAAACTACATGCGACAGCAAAGATGTGGATATAATCCATATGTAAAAGATTCATGCCACACTCACGATGGGTATGAGATATATGGTAATTCAGCTGACTCCGCTCATATAAATGTTACCGGCGGGTGGCATGATGCTGCTGATTATCTGCAATATGTGGCGACATCAGCCAATGCGACGTACCAGATGCTTTTTGCCTATTCAGAGAACCCTTCTTCATTTGATGACAAGTATCTTTCCAATGGTCTGCCCGGACAGGATGGTTTGCCGGATGTTCTCGACGAGTGCAGGTGGGGGCTCGACTGGCTTTTAAAAATGAATCCCGGACCAGGAATAATGTATAATCAGGTTGCTGATGATCGTGATCACATTGGATTCAGGTTTCCAAATAATGATACGGCAAATTACGGAAAGGGCCGGGAAAGACCTGTTTATTTTTGTTCAGGGAAACCTCAGGGGCTTTTTAAGTATAAAAACAGGACAACCGGAATAGCCTCAACTGCCGGTAAATTTGCTTCTGCTTTCGCTAAAGGAGCAGAAGTATATAAAAATATTGATCCTCAGTTTTCCAAATTGCTTTTAGACAGGGCAACAACTGCCTTCAGTTTTGGACTTGATAACCCGGGTGTTTGCCAGACAGCACCCGGAACAGCTCCTTACTTTTATGAAGAAGAAAACTGGGTTGATGATATGGAACTTGCTGCTATTGAATTATACAACCTTACAAAAGAATTGAAATATCTCAGCTACGCATTGGAATTCGGAAGGAAAGAGACAGTGACACCGTGGATGGGAAGCGATACAGCACGCCACTATCAGTGGTATCCGTTTGTAAATATGGGGCATCCTGCCATAGCAAGGCAACAGAAAAACCAGAATGAATCTGAGTTTGCTTTTTACATGAAAAAGGGCCTGGATCTTACACGAATTAAAGCTGAGAAGAATCCTTTTCACATAGGGATTCCCTTTATCTGGTGCTCTAATAACCTTATAGCAGCAGTAATAACACAGGCACATCTTTATGCTGAAATAACCGGAGACAATTCATATGCGGAGATGGAGGCTGCGCACAGGGACTGGCTTTTCGGCTGTAATCCATGGGGTAAAAGCATGATAGTCGGACTTCCTGAAAAAGGTGATTACCCAAAAAATTCCCATTCCTCGTATGTTGTCAAGGGAGGCCAGGTTTATGGAGGTCTGGTTGATGGGCCGGTCTATCCGACAATATTCAATTCCCTTAAATATATATACCTGTCCGGGAAAGATAAATATGCCCGGTTCCAGACCAAACTTGCCGTTTATCATGATGACTTTGCGGATTATTCTACCAATGAATGCACAATGGATGGCACAGCCAGCCTTATATATTATCTTTCAGCACTGCAATCTCAATCCGGAAATGTTTGTAATAATCCGAATATCACAAGGATCAAAGGAGCCATCGTCAGAATGGATACAACAAAAAGATATGTTTATCTCTGCTTTACAGCTCACGATTTTTCTGATGGGTTCGATACAATTGCCGGAACATTAAAACATCATAAGATTAAAGCTTCTTTCTTTTTTACGGGAGACTTCTGCAGAAATCCTGCGAATAAAAAAATAATAAACAGCCTTAAAACCGATGGTCATTATATTGGTCCTCATTCAGATAAACATCTCCTCTACTGTTCATGGGAAAAAAGGGATTCGGTGCTAATTACAAAAAATGAGTTTTTATCAGATCTTGAGAGTAATTATAATGAACTTTCAGAATCCGGTATCGCTAAAAAGGAAGCTTTAGTCTTTTTACCTCCATACGAATGGTATAATGATACAATCGCCCGATGGGCAACTAAAGCCGGTATTAAACTGGTCGATAATTCCAATGGTACCATAACTAATCAGGACTGGACATTTCCTGACAAAGGGAAACCTTATTTTTCTAGTGATTCACTGATGAAGAATTTCTTATTATATGAAAAACTGAAAGGAATGAATGGATACATACTGCTCATTCATCCCGGAACAGACCCAAGAAGGAAAGACAAATTCTACCTGCGTCTGGACTCAATTATAAACTATCTCGAACATAAAAAATACAGTTTTCATACTTTCTCAGAAATAAACTAATTGTATTATTTGAATTAATGTTAAAAGACCAAAGAATTCACAGAATAGAGGATATAGAATTCAAAATAATATATTCAGGCAGAAGGACAATCGGGATCAGTGTACTTCCTGATTCGTCAGTGATCGTAAGGGTTCCATATCTTACCTCATTAAAGACAATCAGCAGAATTGTAAATGAAAAGTACAATTGGGTTTTAAGACATCGTGACAATTACAGGAGACTTGATAATAGTTCGCTCAACAGGTCATACAAAACCGGCTCCACTCATCTTTTCCGTGGGAAGGAGTCTGTATTAAGAGTTGAAAAGTCAGGAAAACCGCACATCCGGTTTTATGAAAACACGATTGATCTGGGATCAGAAAAAACAGAAGATTCCGCATCAATCAAAAGATTGCTTTATAAAGGGTATAAGAACGAAGCCTTGAAATGTTTTCCTGAATTATTAAGTAAAGTTCTCAGGGAACATGAAAATCAGATGTTTAAGCCTACAGGCCTGATTATCAGAACTATGAAAAGACGATGGGGAAGCTGTTCAAATAAAGGTGTAATAACATTAAGCACAGAACTCATAAAGCTTTCTGACCTGTATATTGAGTATGTCATTGCTCATGAGCTATGCCATCTTAAGCATCATAATCACGGCTCACAATATTATAAGCTCTTATCAGAAGTTTTCCCGGAATGGAAACCGGTAAGAAAAGAATTAAGAAAATATATCCAGTAGGGACATGCCATGGCATGTCCCTACAAATCATATTCCTGTCCTTTTCCCGGAACTTCAATGTTTTTAAATCCTTCAGTAGTAAGTGAAGAAACGTACTTCTTTTGTGTTTCATATTCACCATGAACAATGAAAATCTTCGAGAGTGCGCTCTTATCCTGGCAACTTATAAAGCTGATCATTTCCTTATAATCACCATGCCCGCTGAACGATTCAAGTTTTTCCACTTCAGCTTTTACATCATATACAGTTCCAAATATAGAAACCTCTTTATCTCCTCTCCCTATTTTTGCACCAAGAGTTGTCGGAGCACAATATCCGACAATAAGAATGGTGTTTTTAGGATCTGAAATATTATTTGCAAGATGATGCTTTATACGTCCGGCTTCCATCATACCTGAAGCAGAGATAATCACACAAGGTTTTTTATGGTCATTTAGCTTTTTAGAATCTTCTACCTTATTTATATAGTACAGGTTATCAAAACCAAATGGATCAGGGTCCTTCTCCAGAACATCACTGAAATTCTTATTAAAACATTCAGGATGCATCCTGAAAACGGCCGTTGCATTTACTGCAAGAGGGCTATCGACAAAAACATCAATTTTAGGTAACCTGCCCTCATTAAAGAAGTTATTCAGAGCAAATACAATTTCCTGAGTGCGTCCGACACTAAAAGCGGGAATTATCAGCTTACCACCCTTATTTACGCAAGTATCTATCAGTACTTTCAGAAGATCGTCTTCAGCCTCTTTTGAATCCTGATGCAACCTGTCGCCATATGTAGATTCGGTAATAAGAATATCTGCCTGTGGAAAAGGCTGGGGAGCTGCAAGAATCTGGTCAACCGGTCTTCCTATATCGCCAGTATAAGCTATTTTCTTTATCTTTCCATTTTCGGCTATTTCTATATTGGCTACTCCGCTGCCAAGCATATGTCCGGTATTTGTGAACTTAACCTTTATATTTTCATCAATCCTGAATTTCATCTCGTTAGGAATCCCGATAAAAAGTTTCAAACACTCAGTTGCATCGGTCTGCGTATAAATTGGTGTTACCTGGGGCAGTCCTTTCTTAGCCCTTCGTTTATTGAATGTAATTGTATCATGCTCC
Organism: Bacteroidales bacterium; assembly: GCA_050014255.1. GTDB lineage: Bacteria > Bacteroidota > Bacteroidia > Bacteroidales > VadinHA17 > LD21. Next base: position 44,974 of record JBEKDR010000012.1, read on the forward strand.
TGAATAAAAGCGGAATCCGCCAGCATTATAGCACACAAATCGCGTGTTCCGTTGGTGCAAATCACCGATCCCCTGAATCCCAGTTTATACACGTACGGTATCAATCCTGAATGATCAATATGTGCATGTGTAAGAATTATATGATCGATCCCGGATGGGTCAAACATAAGGTCCCTGTTCATGCTATCGGTTTCGAGTCCCTTACCCTGGAACATTCCGCAATCAAGAAGGATTTTCTTACCTGAAGCTGTGGTAATGAGATGTTTACTTCCGGTTACTTCCCTTGCAGCACCGATAAATTTTATTTTCATATTAGTGTCAGTTTAAAGTCTAAAGATAGCTTTTTATTCTATAAGGCAACAGGCAACAGACTTAGATCCTTACGCCGAGGATTGTAACATCATCAATCTGGTCGGCTGAACCTTTCCATTTTTCAAACTCATACTCAAGGATAATACGTTGTTCAGACATTGGTTTGTGATGGATATCCGACAGCAGTTTCTTTAGGTTATATTTCATGTATTTAAACCCTTTAGGCCCACCAAACTGATCATCAAAACCATCTGAAAAGACATAAATTGTATCACCTGTTTTTACATCAATCCTATAATTTGTGAATGATTCTTTTTCACCATAGTAGATCCCAATTGGCATCCTGTCTGCCCTGTACTCCCTAAACTTTCCGTCCTGGAAAAGGAAGAGAGAGTTATATGCTCCTGAAAATTCGAGTTTTTTTCTGTTTTTATGAAGTATACAGAAAGCCACATCCATTCCATCTGTAGCTTCTCCCTGTTTGCCGGTCTGATGAAGTGATGTTTTGATCTTTTCACGTAACAGGTTCAGGACAGTATTTGCCTTGAGATCAGAATTATTTGTGATTATTTCATCTAATGTTGATATTCCCAGTGTGCTCATAAAGGCTCCAGGAACACCATGGCCCGTGCAGTCGGCAACAGTAAAGAAGATATGTTTTCCATCTTCACCTATCCAGTAAAAATCGCCGCTAACAATATCCCTTGGTCTGAATATAATAAAATAGTCAGAGAATGACTTCCTTATCTGATCATCCTCCGGCAGCATTGCCTTCTGTATCCTGCTGGCATATTCAATACTTGATGTAATCTCCTGTTTCTGTGCCTCAATTCTGGCTGTTCGCTCTTTAACTTTAGTCTCGAGCACCCTTTTTTCTTTTTTAAGCTGTCTTTCTCTGAACCTTATTACACCTATTATCAAAATAGATATTGCACCAAGAACAATTATGTAAAAAACTGGCGTTTGAGTAAAAGGCGCTTCAATTGAAAATGCTACCACTTTTGGATCACTTTCATTACCCCAAATGTCTTTAGCCTTTACCTGAAGTGTATAGGTGCCGGGTTTTATCATCAGGGTTATTGTATTACTATATGACCATTTTGACCAGTCTGGCATAACTTTGTCAACAATATATTGATATTGCGTTGAATTCTGCTTAATATATCCGGGTGCTACCACATCAAAATATACAGTATTGTCACCACTTCCGAATACAATATTGGACAGCTTGAAATAAAATTCTTTTGCATCATAAATACTTCTGATAAACAGGCCAATGTCTGGCTTATTTAAAGGTATCTTGTTACGTGCAATTCTGAAGAGCATATTATCTCCGCTAACGACCCAGATATTATCTTTATCAGCAGAAATTGAATTTAGATTATCAAAGATTTTAAGAAGAGATTTATCATTATAGCTAATATTGCCGGCTGAACTTATATTGATCCATTCGTCTTCAGTTTTTACCCAGGGAATTCCGGGCTGAGAAAAAACAAATTTCATTCCATTAATATTGCTGGAAAATTCCTTTTTATAATCTATAAATGAATCAAGATCCCGGTTATAATAACTTACTTTAGATAAAGTAAAAATGAAAACTGTATCATTAACATATTCAATGATATATCTCTGAGGAAAATTATTCTTAATACTATATGTTTGAGGATTTTCTGAAGGTATTCCGTCAGTGAAACTTATTTTAAAAGCAATATCATCGCTTCCAGCCCAGATTGTATTCTTATCAGTTGATACGATTGAATAAATTGAATGATTAAACGTTTTATCGGGATAAATGGCATTCCATCCTCCATTTTGATCAGGAGTAACATAAAAGTAACCATCGGATGTGGCGACATAATATTTATTACCCTCTGATCGAGCACTTATATGATTAATATACTTGTTATTGACCAACGGTTTGGCAACGCGGCGTGAAATAACATAAAGGCCTTTGTTGGTAGATGCAAGCACTTCATTACCTGCAGAAACCAATTGCTTGCATTTTTCATTCAACCCATCAATTTTCTTGAAGACATAATTGATTGATTTCAGTCTTCCGGCTATCTTTTTGAAATATTTTGGTTCCGGCAATTTTATTTGAGGCGAAGTTATAAATGTTTGTTGCTGATCCTGATCGACCTGGGAAGCCTGAGAAACTGGTTTTTTACCGAATATCTGTGAAAAAATACTTCTCCTGGTCTTCTGAGGCTCCTGAATCTGCAACTGAACTGGCTTGTTTCGGATGACTTTCTGGCCCGGTTGTAGGGAGGATTCTTTGCTATCTACAAGAATTTCAACCTCAGTATAATTTTTAACTTCTTTTAAGTAATAAACACCCTCGCTTGTGGCAACATATAATTCATTATTATGCCAGAGGGACGTGATAAGGTTGCCTTTCAGCCCGGGATAGATACTGAAGTTAGAAACAGGCAACTTCAGATCCGCGCGCGTAAGTCCATACTGATGGGAAAGCCACAAACCATGATTGTTATCGACCCCTAATGCAAAAACTTCATCATCGGGTAATCCATTTATATAATTAATCGCGTATTTCAGATTACCGCTTTTCTTTTCAATGACCAGCGCACCTCCGTCAAGTGTCGAGAATGCATAGAGACTATCAGAAATTGATAATCCTTCTGAAAGAATATTTTGCCTGAGATAACCATCATCCTTGATCTGGTAGTCATAGTATTTTATGCCGTCGAAAAGAGACAGATCGCCGTTGCTTTTTCCCAGCAAAACCATACTATTGCTATATGGCAGGCTGAAAAGGATCTCCATATCTTTTGTCAAATAACCGGTAACAATTGGGAATAAGGTATCACTCTCAAGTCTGTAAAGTCCTTCTGATGAAACGTTTATGAAAGTATTTTTGGGGGTTATAAACATACCGGTAAAAGGTTCATTTTCTTTTTGTCTCAGTCTGAGCTCAAGTTTTCCGGATTTTATATTATGTCTGCTGATACTTTGTTCCCCGTAAAAATATATAGTAGAATCAGTAAAAATAATCCTGGATATTAATCCTACCGAGGCCGAATCACCTGAAATAGAGAAGTATCTGTAAATCCCTTTGTCGTCCCGGGCAAGGTAACCGTAATTATTCTCTCCCCCTACATAAACTTTCCCTTCCTTTGGATTATATATCAGAGAATAGGGGATTGTGGGTATCGGAATGAAATTCCAGCCCTGACCGTCAAATGTAAGAATACCCCGTCTGTTCGAAAACAGCATAACATTCTTGTCATCCTGACAAATAGCCCAGTTCTGGTTTTCAATTTCATTGCTTTCTCTAAAATTAGTAAGCAAGGGAGCTCCCTGCTGAGCCTTAAGTGAATAAACCAAGAGCATTAGAGCAATAAGTGAAATTATTTTCTTCATAGGAATCAATTCTGTGATAATTCACCTGTAATCATAAGTTTAAAAACAGAAGAAAAAATTTACAACAATTCGGTTATTTCACCAGAATACCAAGAAGCAACACCCCAATTAATCCGCATATACCTATTGCAGTTTCCATCACACTCCAGGTCATTAGCGTATCCTTTATACTAAGGTTGAAATATTCCTTAAAAAGCCAAAATCCTCCGTCATTCACGTGTCCGAACATCAGACTTCCGGAGCCGATAGCCAGTACCATTAATTCAGGATTTACAAGGCCTCCTGTCACCAGCGGAAGTACTATTCCTGCTGTAGTAATACCTGCCACAGTAGCAGAACCGACACAAAATCGCAGGACAGTTGCTATCAGCCATCCCAGAAACAGAGGTGAAAGAGAAGATTGGCTAAGTATTCCACCAATATATTTGCTTACTCCGCTGTCGACAAGAACCTGTTTCAGCGCACCTGCACCGGCAATCAGCAACATAATCATTGTTATGGTTGTTACTGAATGGGCAAGTGAATTCATTATGTCAGTTATTTTTCTGCCCCTGGCCAGACCAAGAGTGTATATTGAAAATAACACCGCAATAAGCATTGCAATAGACGGATTTCCTATATAGCCAAGTATCTTTCTTATTGCATTATCTTCAGGCAGTAAAAAGACGGCGACCGTTGAAACCGTAATCAGAATGACAGGCAGAAGAGAAGAAATGAAACTTATCCAGAACCCGGGAAGCTCTTCTTCACTCATAACTTTTTGGTTTATAAATTCCGCCAACGGTTTGGCCTCTATTTTACTCAGAACTTTTGACAGGATAGGTCCGGAAATAATTATTGCAGGAACCGCTGCAATAATACCATAGATCAATGTCTTTCCAAGATCTGCATGAAATAGAGTGACAATTGCAGTCGGAGCAGGATGCGGAGGAAGAAACCCATGAGTCACGGATAGGGCAGCAAGTATCGGTAACCCCACATATAGTAATGGAAGCCCTGTTGTAGCTGCTATTGTAAACACGAGAGGAATCATAATAAAAAATCCAACATCAAAGAACAGTGAAATACCAACTATAAAACCTGTCAACATCAGGGCTATTTGAATATGTTTAATGCCGAATGCTTTGATCAGATGTGATGTTATCCTTTGTGCTGCCCCGCTTTCTGACACCAGTTTTCCCAGCATCGCACCAAAGCCAAGAATCAGTACCAATGAACCCATAGTGCTGCCAATGCCGTTTTCTAACGAAACAACTGCACTATTCAGATTCATACCTTCAGCCAATCCCACGATCAGGGAAACAATGACAAAAGACAAAAAAGAATTGAATTTTAGTACAAGTATCATGAAAAGCAGAAGGCAAATCCCGAGGATAACAATTACTAAAGGCATATTTAGGTTAAGGTTAAGGTTAAGTTACTGGTTACTGGTTACTGGTTACTGGTTACTGGTTACTGGTTACTGGTTACTGGTTACTGGTTACTGGTTACTGGTTACTGGTTACTGGTTACTGGTTACTGGTTACTGGTTACTGGTTACTTTATCTGGTCTGAGAGGTAACTTCACAGGCATATTATCGCGAGCCGACCGGTAAATTGCTGTGAAGAGCTCTACTGTTCTGCGACCATCTTCTCCCGTTACTGCCGGTTCCATGCCACTACCAATAGAATGAAGAAAATCTTCAATCTGGTATTGCATATACTTTACTGTAGCATCACAATTATTAAAAATCTCAGTATCCTCACTGATCCATTTTTTCAATAGATCTTCTTCACCCGGCACGGTCCAAAGATCATTGACAGGCGGCTCGGCAACTCCTGTCCTGCCTGCAATGAACATCGCCCCTCCATCGGTCTGGACACCAACGGATGCACCATTTTCACCATGAACATGTACCTTTCCATAAAGACCTGGTTTCTGAGAATTACTGACAAGGATATTTCCGATTGCCCCGCTTCTGAATTTAACTATTGCTATTGCCGTATCATCTACCTCTATGTATGGATGATTCAGATTCCTCCAGATACCATAAACCTCATCAATCTTTCCCATATACCATAAAAGCAAATCCAGCTGATGAGGAGACTGGTTTACAAGGACACCGCCTCCTTCAGTCTTCCATTTTCCCCTCCATTCATCAGAATCATAGTAAGCTTTATCTCTCCATCCCAATATAGTAACAACGGCAAGTACCGGTTTCCCTATCTTACCCCGTTCAATAGCATCCTTAACTCTTTTCACAGGCTCGTACCACCTCCGCTGACTTATTACTCCTAATCTAACATGGCTTATTTTGCACGCTTTAATGATATCATCACAATCCTGAAGATCCGAAGCGAGAGGCTTTTCAACCAGCACATTGGCACCGGATAAAGCTGCCTCAAGAGCAGGTTCCTTATGATATGGATGTGCAGTACAGACAATTACAAGATCGGACCTGTTATCTGTTACCATCTTTGAAACATCTGTATAACAGGTAGTATTGTACATTGAAGCAAAATCGTGCGCTTTTGCGGCTGTTCTGTTCCAGACCCCAGCCAGTCGTGCATTTGGAATGAACCCGATGGCTTTTGCATGCAGGTGTGCCACTTTGCTGCATCCGGCAATTGAAATGTTATAAATCTTTTCAGTCATCATCTTGAATATTTCGAATTGCGGATTGCGGATTGCGGATTTCGGAATGGTTTATCTTAATAATCCGCAATCCGTAATTCTAAGGAACAAGAATGACCTTATTAAGGCAATCTTCCTTTTTGTACAGTTTTTCAAACCATAAGGCTCCTTCCGAAAGAGGTGCAACTGCTGATATCTGATCATCTACATAAATCTTCCCGGTTTCCAGCAAATTAAGGACGTTTTCATATTCGCCTCTGATTGCACAGCTTCCCAGTACCTTTAACTCGCGGGTAACAACTTTTTGAAGCGGAAAGTCAATTGTGGGAGAAATATTCCCGACTAAAACGGCCCTTCCTCCTTTTCGTAAAATGTCAATAGCCATGTTCACCGATTCACTCTTTCCGACAGCTTCAAAAGAGATATCGGCTCCTCTCATCTTAGTCAGATCAGTTATTTTTTCCACAAGGTTTTCTTCTGTAGAGAGAAACGCATGATCCGCACCAGCTTTAATAGCCGATTCGAGTCGTTCAGGATTATTATCAATTGCTATGATCTTTGAAGCACCCGATATTTTAAGAAGTTTCAGAATAAAAATCCCGATCATCCCGGCTCCCACCACAACACAACCGTCTCCTGTTCTTATTCCGGCAATATTTATCGAATGTAGAGCAACTGCAACAGCTTCTACCATTGCAGCCTGTTCAAAGGAGACCTTGTCAGGGATTCTGTAAAGAATATGCTGAGGAATTGCAATGAATTCAGCGAAAGCACCATCTCTTTTATATGTGCCGGGTGATACCCCGAGAACCTCGCGGTTGTCGCTGAGATTATACATTCCTTCGAGTGTGAACCAATCATTCAATGGATAAACAGTTGAATCGAAAGTAACTCTGTCTCCCGATTTCCATGCGCTTACATCAGACCCTGTTTGTACTATAACTCCTGATGCCTCATGTCCCATGATCATTGGCGGAATTCTTCGTCCTGTACTGCCATCCATACCATGCACATCAGATCCACAGATACCGCAGGCCATCACCTTTACAAGTACTTCATCATTCTTTATAACCGGGTCGGGAACCACTTTATAAACAAGCTCATTATATTTTTCAAGAACCAGGGCCTTCATTATCTCAGGATTAGTTTCATAGAATTGTTAATAACAAATATAATAAAAACAAGGTGGCAAAAATTGCCATGACGTGGCCCTATCAAGAATCTATTTATTTTCTTCTTTGGCCATAGTGATGATCTTAATTTTTGACGGTTCTGCTATGAAATCACTGATCTTAGGACCAAAAGCCTTAAAATAATCACTTGCAAAATGTGCATCAACAGCAGCCTGATTCTTATATTCTTCAACAAAAATAAATTTCGTGTTATCATATGGGTCCTGGTAAAGCTGGTAAGATTTACAGCCGGTTTCTTTATTTGATTTTTCAATCATCTCCTTAGCAGCTTCAGTAAAGGCTTTTACTTTTTCCGGTTTCACAGTCAACTTCGCTACTATCATCATTCCATAGTCTGTACCAGAAACTTGTAGTAATTTTCCTGTACTCTTGGTGTCTTCTCCTGTTTTTTTACTTCCATAGCTACTGGAAATTAAAGCTAAACTGAATAAAAGAACTAATAATTTTGCTTTCATGGTCTTTTGTTTTATTTAATAATATCCAAATGTATTTCGCTGACTGATTTAACTGCCCTGTCGGAGAAAAAATCCGCAGCGGCGAAAATTCTGAAGAGACCTCCGTCTTCCTGAACGCCGGTTTTGACCAGCATAAACTCCTGCTGGTCATTCCTGTTAAATAATTCGGAATATGAAACAACACTCCGGTATCCATCCTTCCCTGCAATGCAGATCATGCCTGATTTCAGATTTTCCCTGCACAGAGGATAACTTTTAAGAAGGAGATCTTTAAGAAGAATCCCATTAAATGGGGTAGTACTATGAATTCCTTTCCCCCTTCCATAAAATATTGTATTGAAAGTTTGATTATTAAGGTTTGCAGGGAGAGTTTCAATTTGCCCTACCTTTCCGGAAGAACTGAAAACATCTATTCGTGATGAATACATTGGCGACATGCCCTGCTGAACAGTAAATGAATGTGGATATGATTTAACTGTTATTCTTACAGGAGAATTGATATTTCTCTCAGTCATAAGATCACTCGCTGCCACTATCTTACTCTCAACCGGAAGCGGCCACAAATGCTTTGTTTTGGAAGGCACTATCCTCGACACACCACTTGCAATCAATATTTTATGAAGGTTATTCGGATAATATATTTCGCCCCAGCTAAAAACAACTTTTTCACCTTTTTCATTTTCAATTTCGACATATAAATCGATAATGGGTCTAAATTCGTTGCTGTTTGCCTTTTTCAATTTGCTTTTATCAAGAATATCGAAAAGCGAATACCCGTCATACCTGTAAGCGCCCACAAACATGTCACCACCCGTACTATCGAGTAAAGTCTCCTTAACAATCACGGAATGCACAGGAAGGCTCTTGAAATCGACCTTACCAGGATTTGCTATTTCACCATCAATAAATAACTCCTTCACAGGAAGAGGGTACGTTTCAACATTATCGTAAAAATTATTGGTCATGTCAGATGTATCGATAAATTGTGCAACAGGTTTTTCTTCATTTTCAGATAATTGTTTTGGGGCCCGATTACATGAAATCAAACTTAAGAAAATAAAGAGGAAGAGGAAATAACTTCTCATAGTATATTTATTAATTAATTGTTGCTGGTTGCGTGTTGCTTGTCACTGGTTGCCTTCTACTACTTACGAATTACTCGTTACATTTTACTTTTGTCTTTTGTCTTTAGTCTTTTGCTTTTTGCCTTTATACCGTTGCGCCGTTATGCCGTTGCGCCTTGATAATTATTCCACAATCACCACTATAATATCCATTACATTTGTCATGGTCGGACCGGTGATGATATGTCCACCGGCTTTTTTAAAAAAATGGTAAGAATTGAATTCGTCGAGGTACTTTTCGGGATCAATGTTTTTTGCTTTTGCTCCGGATATAGTATCTGAATCAACTACAGCTCCTGCGGCATCAGTTGGCCCATCATTGCCATCGGTTCCTGCACAAAGTATTGTAATTCCGGGTTTGTTCTGAAGTAAGAGGGCAGACAACAATGCTAAATGCTGGTTTCTCCCACCGGATCCTTTTCCTGTCATTTTAACAGTTGTTTCACCACCGAATAAAAGACATACCGGCTTCACTTCATCTTTATCGACCTTAAATCTTGTTGCGGTTTCAACCAAATACTCAGCAATTGTGGAAGCGTCACCCTGAAGCTGATCATCAATTATGACCGCATTAATATTGAATTCCAATGCTTTACTTTTTGATGATTCAAGCGCCATTCTGTTTGAACCGACGAGAATATTGAATGTTTTATCAAATAGAGGATCTCCTGGCTTTGGGGTTTCCGGCCTCTTTCCTGCAGCTCCTTCTTTTAAAAAAGTAAGTGCTCCACGGGGGACAGTCCGGGTTAACCCGAACGTTGCCAGAACTGTCAATGCCTGCAGAAATGTCGTAGGATCGGGAACCGTTGGTCCGGAAGCTATTACATCCAGAGAATCTCCGGGGACATCTGATAAAATAAGATTCACCAGAGTGGCCGGGAAGACAATCTTTGAAAGCTGACCACCCTTAACAACTGATAAGTGTTTACGCACCGCATTAATTTCACTGATGCAGGCCCCGCTATTTATCAGAAGATCATTAACTTTAATCATGTCCTCAGGTAGACATCCCTCTGGTATATCCGGCAGCAGAGATGAGCCGCCACCGGATAACAGGCAGATTACAAGATCGTTCCAATTGGCCAATTCAGCAATTTTCAGTATTTCCCCGGTAGCTCTGAACCCGTTTATATCCGGTATCGGATGACCTGCTTCCGAAACATTAATATAATTCAATTTACATGAATGGCCATATTTAACTACAATGTGCCCTTCTGTGATCCGATCGCCAAGTATCTTTTCTATTTCTGCCCCCATCATCGCACTTGCTTTTCCGGCTCCTATAACATAAATATTCTCAATAGTATCCAGTGAAAAACTCAAATGGCCGATTTTCAAATAGTTATCTTTCAGAGACATCTTGTTGGTTATCAATCTGTATGGGATAACACTTTCGACTCCTGCCAGAAAAATCTGTTCAGCAATTGTCCGGCAATTCATTTTATGTGAAAAAAATTATTTTTTAAATACTCGATTTTAATAACCCCCATCCTTCCTTCCCCCACGGGGGAAGGTAAATAAACATTTCCCTTGGGGGAAACTGGAAAGTGGGTAAAAGAAGACATCAAGAATTAAAGTAAAAATGTATTTTATAAAATTAATCAATCTAATATTTATTTACAGTTGACTAATTACAAAATTATTAAAGATGTGATCCAAACACATGCAAATACTACAATTCCCATGACAATTGTTGATGAGGAATATACTTTTAAAGTCGTCTCAGGGTCTATCCCGGAGAAATTGGAGACAACCCAGAAGTAAGAATCATTGGCATGGGATACGACCATTGAACCTGCACCCATCGAAAGCATAGTAAGCAATCTGCCCCATTCTGAATCCAGACCAAGCAGTGATAACATCGGAGCAACAAAAGATGCCGTGGTTATAATTGCCACAGTTGACGAACCCTGCGCAGTCTTCATAATCAGTGCAATAAGAAAAGGCACTACAATGCCAATGTTTGTTCCTGTCAGCAGCTTGCCCATTGCCTCACCCGTGCCCGTTGCTTTAATTACCATTCCGAACATACCGCCTGCCGCTGTGACGATAAGTATTGGCCCTGCCTTTTCTATAGCTTCCTTGAAAACCGAATTCATCGATTCGATTGTATTATTTTTAATCAGCAACATAGCGAAAATAACACCTACAGACAATGCAAAAATGGGTTCTCCCGGCAGAAAAAGTATTCTTGATATAAGACTCTGACCACCTTTGTCTAACATATTTGATAATGATTTGAATGCTATCAATAATAAAGGGACTACTATCGGCAGGAATGAAAGGAAAGCTGAAGGAAGGTTGTTCAAAGCTAATTTAGTATCAACCTCTATCTCTTTTGCCGGTTCATAGTTTTTTCCCCTGCACATCCATTTGCTCCATAAATATGCAGCCAATGTTCCGGGAATGGCGAAAAATGTTCCAATTACTATCAGATAACCTATATTCACCTTTAGCATGCCTGCTGCAGCCAATGCACCGGGATGAGGTGGGATGAGGCAATGAACTGAATAAAGAGAACACGCCAGAACAGCTGTTAAAAATGGCATTGGCAGTTTCGATTTTAAACTAAACGACTTTGAAAGTCCACTTAATATTATAAATCCTGAATTACAGAAGATCGGCAACCCTGTAATAAATCCAATAATGCCCAAAGCCTGGGCGCTTCTCTTTTCTCCTGTTTTTGATAGAATAAATCTGGCAATACTGAGTGTTCCACCTGTCTTGTCGAGTGTAATGCCGATAATTGCACCAAGAATGATTAAGAATCCTATTGCAGCCATTGTACTGCCAAATCCTTCCTGGATTGTACTAACTATCGTTTTTACAGGAAGTACAGTAAAAGCCAGAAAGAGTGAAACCAGAAACAGAGCAATAAACGCTTCAAGTTTTAATCTCGATGTAAGAAAAATAATTGCAACAATACTTATTCCGACAATAATCGATGTCAACAGAATACTCATTTATTACGTCTAAGTAAAAAGATAGGCAACAAATGCTAAGATAATTATTATAGAAGACAAAAGGCAAAAGATAAAAGACAAGAGTCCATAAAATCCAAATGCTTTGCAGACTTTAAAGACTTTTGACTTTATAGACTTTTGGCTTTACAGACTTTGATTTTAATCCTAATTTAAATACATTTGTCCGTACAAACCTAAAAGGCAATGGCACGGTTTACCAGAATAGACGTTCTTCTTAAAATGCGGGAAGCAGGCATAGTGCCTATATTCTATCATAAAGACCCCGGTATATGCAGAAGTGTAATCAAGGCTTGCTCTGATGGCGGGATAAAAGTTTTTGAATTCACCAACCGCGGCGATTATGCACATGAATTATTCAGCGAACTACATAAATGGGCAGAAAAAGAGGTTCCCGGATTAATAATGGGTGCAGGATCAATTGTTGACGCAGGAACTGCTTCATTATATATACAGCTCGGAGCTAATTTCATTGTCTCACCTGTGCTGAATCCTGAAATGGCAAAAGTGTGCAACCGGAGAAAAATCTTGTGGGTACCTGGTTGCGGAACAATCTCAGAGATCAGTTATGCTGAAGAGCTTGGCGCCGACATAGTTAAAATATTCCCCGGTTCGTCTGTGGGTGGACCAGATTTTGTAAGAGCAATTAAAGGACCATGTCCATGGACAAGTATAATGCCTACAGGTGGAGTTGAACCAACCCTCGAAAATCTTACGGAATGGTTTAATGCAGGAGTAACCTGTGTCGGTATAGGATCAAATCTCATCACAAAAGAGCATGTTCGTAAGAAAAACTGGTCAGGACTTACAAAGAGAGTTACAGCTGCAGTTAAAGTGGCAAGAATGTTTCATGTCGATTAAATGAATGTAGGGAACGGTCGCGACCGTTCCCTACATTCATTTAATAAATCATTTCAATTTCCTGGCGACCTGTACAATTCAATATTCGAAATAACAGGACAGGCTCTTGATTTACTGATGGTTATTTTTATTTTAGAAGTTTTTACAACAGGAAAT
>JBEKDR010000013.1:0-73749 GCA_050014255.1 Bacteroidales bacterium
TCATTTTACTACAGCTCCTAATCTGATAACTTTTAACATTCCTTTTGGCCTTCCATCTACGATTCAACCAGGTAGCGTGTTACCAGATATAATACATCCGTTAGTTATCGATGGTTATTCCCAACAGGGAGCCTCATTTAATGATTTGATTTTAAGCATCGAACTTGAGGGAACAAAAGCAGGTGCCGGATCTAACGGTCTGAGAATAAAATCAAATAATTGCACTATAAAAGGGCTTATTATTGATGGATTTTCCGGAAACGGCATTCAGGTTTACAGTGGTACTGGAAATATGATCAGCGCTAATTCAATTTTTAATAATGGCGCACTTGGCATTGATCTGGGGACCAATGGTGCAGTGACTCCAAATGATGCAGGTGATGTTGATACAGGGCCTAACTATCTCCAGAACTTCCCTGTTCTGACATCTGTTAATTATAGCCCTGGAAATGTTACTGTGAGTGGATCCTTAAATAGTACTAAATCTGCTTTATCTTACAAAATAGAATTTTTTGCCAATAAGGTAGCTGATAATAATGGTTATGGCGAAGGACAGACTTATCTTGGTTCAACAACAGTAACAACCAATAAAAGTGCTGGTAACGCAACATTTACTGTCACACTTCCGACCATGACAAAGTATGGCGACGTGATTACAGCTACTGCAACCGATCCTTCAGGTAACACTTCTGAATTTTCACAAGCAATCGGAGGTTTGCAAAACCAGATACTTGCCAGTAGTAATATTCCTTTCCATTATCAAGTCAACGGACAAGGAGTAAAGATTATTCCAAGTACAGCTGTTGTCAATGAAGTAATAAAGGCATTTGGCAACTGGAGTGGAATTGCAACATCAAGCATGAGTTTCACATATGATAATAAACCAACACCTCCACAATATGCTTCTGCTTCCGACAAGATCAATCTGGTATCTTTCACGGATAATAAATTTCCATTCAGCCCGGGAATTCTTGCTGTTACCGCCAAAACGCTGAAGATAGGAGCAACTGATGCCGAGGCTCAGATCATTGATGCTGATATTATCTTTAATCCTTATTATGTGAATAACTCAACTTACGACTTTGGGATCGCTGACAATCCATTATATACTGGATTTTTCGATATACAGAGTGTTGCAACGCATGAAATAGGACATGTTCTGGGATTATTACATTCCGGAGTGTATAGTGCAACCATGTGGTTTGAAGTCGGGCCGGGTACTACTGATAGAAGCCTTGAGCAGGATGATAAATCGTGGTTAAGCTATCGCTATCCTAATACGGCAAAATATATCGCTGCTTTCGGATCAATATCCGGGAATATTAAATATGGTTACAACACTAATAATCCGGTCGCCGGGGCCATTGTTTTAGCGGTCAACCCCGCAACTGATCTGCCAGTAGTACATGCCTACAGTGATGTGAAGGGTAATTATTTAATACCCGGAGTTCCTCCCGGGACTTACAGCGTTTACATTATGCCACTTAACGGCGATGTATACGGCCGTGACCTAACACCGGCTAATATAAGCCCATATATTTATGCCAATACGATCTATACCGATTATCCGGGAGAATTTTATAATAATCCTGATCTTGCTTATGAACCAGGTGTTGCACCAACAAATGTTACTGTTTCAGCCGGGAAAGAAACCAGTGGTATAAACTTTATCACTAATATTGACAAGACACCCCCAACGGTTAAGTCAGTTGCTCCTGCAAATGGTGCTGCAAATGTCTCGGTATTACTGGATATTTTGATCACATTTTCAGAACCTGTGGACATAAATACTCTGACAGGTAAATCCTGTTATTTGATCAAGGCAGGAAGTAGTACTTCAATTAGTGGAAATTACCAGCCTGCCGGATTTGAAGAAAACTCTGATATAATTCTGTTTACCCTTCCGGAGATTGCTCTTGATTACGATTCTCAATATACTCTTCATATTACAACGGACGTTAAGGATCTGAAAACAAATTATTTAGCGGCAGAATTTACGAGTACATTCCATACCGAAGTTCAGGATGTTGTACCACCTACAATTATGAATATAACTCCGGAAGATGGTGCTGACAATGTATTCCTTACAGATAAGATCATGGTATTCTTCTCGGAACCGATGATCAAGAGTACAGTAGAAAGCAGCTTCAGTTTGACAACTGCTAATGGTACAGTAAAAGTAGATTGTACACCCAGCTGGGATGGATATACGACTTTTACTCTTTCACCAAAGAGCCCTCTGATTGAAGGAACGATTTATACTCTTACCTATACAGATGGGGCTACTGACTTATTCGGAAACCATCTGGTATCAAATGCTACCGATCCCAATGACATCATTTACAAAGTACCTGGATCAATCAGTTTCACAACTATTCCTGTTGCTGCGCCAACAGTTACTTATCTGGAACCTGGTTCAAGTCTGACGGCAAATGTTGCGGCAGAAACTGCTATAGTTGTTGATTTTTCAGAACCTATTAATACAACTACCATAAATTCGACAACATTCCAATTACTTGTGGGTACGACCACTCAGGTTTCCGGTTCTTTTGAATTTCTTAATGATAATTCACGGGTGGTTTTCAGACCTGCTGCAAATCTTAGCTTCGGCCAGAAATACACAATTAATTTGACCACTGGGATTAAGGATGTTTCTAAGGCAATAGGGACCTTTGGAGGAAAGACTGCAACATTTACAACTAGCACAAAACCTTCAAAACCCCATATTGATTACATTGATCCGCCATCAGGTGAAATAGGTTCGAAAGTCATGATAGGCGGATCTGGTTTTGATCCTAATCCTGTAAATAATAAAGTTACATTTACTGCTTTTGCTTCATCGGGTGTGGATGCTTTTGCTGTAAGTGCATCGCTTACCAGCCTCACGGTTATAGTTCCTTACGGAGCTGTCTCAGGTAATGTGAGGGTTACCACAAATGGGGTACTGGACGATCAGGATGCTAGCAATTTATCAATATATTTTTATATTGTTTCGAATGCGACGGATCCTTGCAACACTGCCTATGGAAGTAATCAAGTAGGATCCGACCCACATAGTGGAGCATTGAGTTATGATGGCGCAACCGCTTATGTGACCAATTACGGGGACAATACAGTTTCAGTTATTGCAAATCTGGATAAGAGTGTTCAGGGCCAAAGCGGACCCTATGAACTGACCCGTATTCAGGTTGGGACTTCACCAATGGAGATTGCTATTGATCCTACAGGGACAAAAGCCTATGTGACAAATTTTAATTCGAACAATGTTTCGGTAATAGATTTGACAAATAATCAGGTCATTCAAACAATTAATGTTGGCGTTCATCCTTATGGAATTGTCGCAAATGGTGATAAAGTATATGTAGCTAATTATGGTTCCAATAATATTACTGTTATTAATGTAGATCCGGCCAGCGGTGGATTCGACCACGGTGTTGCCAATATAAATACGGGAACCCAGAACAGGGATATTGGCATTACTCCTGATGGCGGACTTCTTGTAGTTACCGGAAACAATGGCCTTACATTAATTAAAATAATGCAGACGGCGCTTGGCTTTGACTATGGAGTTTCTAATTCAAATCCAGGATCATCGACCAGAAGTGAGTCGCTCACTACTGATGCCGGAACTGCAATTGTGACTACAATGGCCGGGGATATATTCTTTGTTAGCATAGCACCAGGAGATAATTTTGGTGCAGCTTCTAATTATAATGGCGGGGCCCCGGCTGGTGGTGGAAAAACATCTTATGATGGACTGTATTATTATGCAACCAATCCTGATGATAATACGGTTACTGTTTACAAAATAACCTATAATGGAAGTGGTTCAGGTTCAGGTACAGTTTCGTCGTCCTCAGGATTAACGCTTCAATATTATGCAACAATTCCTGTTGGAAAGTCACCTGAAAATTTAGCCATAGATCCGGCTAATGACAGGCTCATTGTAGTGAATTCCGGCGACAACGATATCACTGAGGTCACAATTTGTTGCCCGGCCAGTGAAACCGCTCTCGAATTAATTAAAGATTTGGTTTTCCCAATAACTCAAATGATGAATGGCAATGCTATTCAGAGATTATTGGGGAGTATGCTTATAGGGAGACTGAATGATGCAGCGACTAATATTATACGAGGTAAACCAAAGACTGCAATCGTTAATCTTAATACTTTTATCCTAATAGTTAAAGTTGGTAGTAAATTCCCTATTAATGAACCTTATATTGCAGCTGATCTGATAAAAACTGCACAAAGAATCATTTCGATGCTTCAAAACCCGGGCACCACCAAGTCTGTGCTGTCAGAGTCTTCTCTTGCTAATACTGAACAAGTAAATCAGGATTTGATACCAGTTTCCAGGCTCGGGGTGATCTATCCAAACCCATTTAGTCAGACAGTTACAATTAATTACCAGGTGGCTGAAAATAAAGAGGTTCCAACTAAAGTGCAGATAATGATTTATGACATCAATGGCAAGTTAGTAGGCACTCTTGTTGATGAAATGATGCAGCAGGGCTGTTATACAGCTACATGGAAAGGGACTTATAATGATGGAACCCATGCACCCTATGGTACCTATTTTGTACTTTTCAGGGCGGGGGTTGTAGCAGAGGTAAGCAAAGTTATGCTTATCAAACCACGATAAAAGAACGTAAAACTGATTAAAAGAGCGGAGGTATTAACTTCCGCTTTTTTTTCGAAATTAACGAGCGCTATTTAATTATCTCCTCCTGTATTTATTATTGGGACTGTCAAATCATTGGTTATAAATTGGGGCTGTTGAAAAACTACTTTTTAACCGCAGAGTTCGCGAAGTAGGCGCAAAGCACGCAAATTTAAGATAATGTCATTCAGTTCTTTGCGATCTCTGCGTTCCGCCAGCTGGCGGATGCGACCTTTGCGGTTGAAGGATTTTCACTTTTTCAACACCTCCTTAAAGAAGTCAGGAAAAATTCAACACTATTTAATTACCTCCTGCAGGTGCCTGATCGTAATTTCCTTTAAATGCTTCTTAGCTTCGTTAATCTTTACTGAATCCGTCTCTAAATCAATATAATTTTGCCAAAGATCTATGCTCCTGGTTATCTTTCCGGCAGCTTCGCAGGCTTTTGCAAGGTACAGGTTTGTCTCAGGTTCCTGAGGCTTGATTTTATTTGAAAGTTCGAGATATTTCAGGGCCGAATCAGGTTGTTCCTGCATTAAATATGCATTGCCAAGATTTCGATACAAGAGATAAATGTACTTCGATGCCTGATATTGCTCCCTGGCTTTATTCAGGATTATTATTGCTTCAATTGGCTGATCCATTGAATTATATAAACTACCTAATGCACTGCATGCAGCAACATATACCGTATCTCTGTGAAATGTGGAATCTATCTTTATTGCTTCCTTATACCAGTGAATTGCCTGGCTATAGTCTTCCTTTTTGTGCAGGGCAAATGCCATATTATATGCTGCCCCGCTATTTTTGGGATCATATTCAATCGCCTTAATGGTTTGCATTACTGCATTTTTTAAATCACCCTGTTTATAATTTAACGCAGCCAGTGAGCTCCACGCATAAGAGTATCTGGGATCACTTGATAATGCAAGGTCAAGTTCTGTTTTTGCAGCTTCAAACTCTTTATTATAGATATAACTAACTGCTTTTCTAACATGTGTTTTTGCAACTTCTCTTTTAGAGTTACCTGCACCTAAAAAGCTGAACGGCCCTTTCCTGCCAAAGGCAAGCACAATCATTAAAGCGATAAATAAAATTGAAAAGATGTACTTATAATTGTTTTTAATCCAATAACCGCCCTGTTTTTGTAACCAGCCGGTGTCTTTTTTTTGAATTTTTCCATAAGTTTGAAATTGAAGACCCGGGGTTTTCTGACTTTCATCCCCAAGAATAATGGCTCCGTTTTTTTGGTCCGCGGATTCAATTAATGTCCAGTTTTCGGAATGTGAGGTGTTCCGGATTCTTTTTAAGCTTCCTATAAGCTCATCAATGGCATTTGCTACTTTGTTGATCTGGTCGCGATAGTAAACTTTATTCAGATTATCGAGAGGACGGTCTTCGCTGGCTCTCAATGGTCTGTTGACACCCGCAGATCTATAAATAAAATCAATTCCGCGAAGTGCTCCTCCAAGAACTGATTCACACAATTTAATATCTGAAATATCCGGCTCATGGATCCGGACAGGAAGCACACGGCTCGCTACATTCCCGTTTGGTAATGGGATCCTCAATCCAAACTGATCATTGGAGGCTTGTTCAATAAATGCTTTAAACTCATGTTCCCATGCAAACGATTTGGGATCACAATAGGTTCTTGAAATAACCGGAATAAAAACAAGACATTTAAGCTTTTCTTTCAGCGAGGCATCAACATCGTGTGTTTCCAACAGTCCGTCATGCGGGTTGTTATCAAAGTATACGCTTACCTCTTCTTTGAAAGTTGCTTCGAGCTCCCGCTTCAGATTGTCAACAAATTCAGTAACCCAACCATCATATTTATTGTCTTTCTGGCGGTAACTGATAAAAATGTCGTATGTGTAACCCTGAATAATGCTTGACATCGCACAAAGAATTTTTCAAAACGACCCCGAGAGTTCTCAATAGTTCTTTTTCAAAATTAATCCATAGTTATATTAAAAGCAATTTTATTCCCATGTAATCAGTGAATTCAAATTTATTTATTAAATTTACTTCTAACAATATAAAGGAAATCAGATTATAGTCGTATTCTAACTCATATTTTCAATTAATATGAAAAAACAGATTTTCTTTCAGGTAGCAATAATTGCTTTTATCGTTTCATTATTCACCGGCAGAAATGATTGCTTGCAGGCTCAAACTGCAATTCCTGATTCATCAAAAAAAAGCTTCAGGCTCTTTGAGGATGATAAGATAATTGAGATAACGCTGAGGTTCGATCTCACAACCTATTTCAGAACCAAGCCAAAGGAAGATTACTTAAAGGCTAATCTGACATTTAATCTAAGTAAAACTGATTCCATAAGCAGAGACATTAATTTAAGGACACGAGGAATTTTTCGTAACAGTTGGTGTACGTTTCCTCCGATCGAACTCAACCTGAAAAAGGCTAAATTCGGTTATACCGACCTGGATAAAATATCTAAATTAAAGCTGGTTCCTGAATGCAGCTCAGGCAGCGACAATAAAAACTACATTCTCAAAGAATACCTGGCATATAAGCTTTTTAATGTTCTTACCGATACGAGCTTCAGGGTGCGTTTACTGAAAGTTACTTATTTAGATACGCAAAAGAAAAGAAAGCCTATTCAGCAATTATGCTTTTTCATTGAGCCGGCTGAATTGTTGGCCGCCAGGACAAATTGCGCTCCGGTTAAATCACGTACTCTGAACCAGAAAAATATCGTTCCAAAAATTATGGACAGGCTTGCCATATTCAATTTCATGATTGGAAATTACGACTGGTCAGTGCCTGGACTTCATAATATTTTTGTTCTAAAAACTAAGGCTCTTGATACTACAGGACTCGGAATAGCTGTCCCACATGATTTTGACTGGTCCGGGCTGGTCAATCCACCATATGCCCTTCCTACTGAAGAGATGGGAATACAGACGGTTCGGGAACGGAAATTTGTAGGGGTATGCCGGAGCAAAGAGGTTTATCTGAAAGACCTGGAATCGTTTGTTCAAAAGAAAGACGAGTTTTACAGAGTTATCAATGACTTCCCCTATCTTGACAAGAGAGAGAAAAAAGATGCTACTGATTATCTTGATGGATTTTTCGATCAATTAGTTGGGAAAAAAGATAATTTGATTTATAATTTAACTAATACCTGCAAAAAAATTTAACCCTAATAAATTAATATAATGACAGATTCTTTTTATGATTTGACTAACCCGAACTTCGTGGGTATAATGTGGCGCTTTGCACTCAATCTGGTAGTGCTCTTCATCCTGATACGGTTAATTTATTTCAAATACTCGAAAAAGGAAAGATACTTGTTTTACTTTTCCATAATGGGTATAATGGCCTTCTTTATTACCGCTATGCTGAAATCAGTTTTTATTGAAATGGGAATGGCAGTCGGGTTAGTTGCCATTTTCGCTATCATAAGGCTGAGATCAAGTAATTTCACGGCAAAGGATATAGCATATACTTATACAATCTTCGGGATTTCAGTTATCAATTCGTTAAAACTTCTCAAATTCCCCTTGCTGGGACTTTTGATAATCAATGCAATAATTGTTCTGGCAGCATATCTCCTTGAAGAGTATACGGCAAAATACCATTTTGAAAGGTTATCAATTATTTATGATAAGCTTGATTTACTTAAACCGGAGAAAAAAGAGAAGTTTTTAAAGGATGTTTCTGCAAGGACCGGAAGAGAAGTTCTGAGGGTTAAAATCCGCAGAATCAATTATAAAAGGAAAAGAGCATTCCTTGATGTTTACTTTAAAGATAAAACTCACTTAATTTGATTTATCATCCTTCAGCGGAATTGAAGATCTTCGCAGCACTCTACGAATACCGACAATGTCGGGATTCGATCCCCTAAGGTAATTTCTAAATGCTCGCTGACTCCGCAACAAGCAACGGAGAACCGATCCGCCATTTGGCGGAGAGCTAGGCGAAGCCAATTCGCTCGCGGGGATTCAGGTAACTTTCATATACCCTCAATCCCGGGTTCCTTCTCCTTCAATATCAGGTACCAGTTACCATTCTCGATAAGGGCTTCCTGGCCAATAATAAAAAACAGTTCTTTAAGATAAGAATGTTGTTCATCTGTCTTCAGAAGGGTTGAACTTACCTGGGTAAGTTTTGCCTCGGCTTTCTGATAAAGAACATTCATCAGTTCATATTGATTAAGTAACTGGTCATAACCTTTGATTTGTATAAAAGCTCTGATCAGGGCAAAGATGCTTAGTAATGTTCCTATTACAACCTGAAGATATTCCATATAAAGGTTTTTTACATAGAAGTTTTCTAAAAAGAAAATGGATAGAAGAAGTGCAAAAGCAATAATGAAAGATATGTTTGAAATAAGATGATATTGAGACAGCTTTTGGGTCATTCTCCTTATTGATGATTCAAAGAAATCTGCCTGATTTTTCACCCAGTTTTCAGTAAGATCGTTAATCGCAGAGGAGGTTATTGGTTTACTGTTATATGAAATCCCATATATTGATGAGAGAATATGCTCGATCCATGTAAACTCTTTCCTGTGTATTCTTAAAATATAATCAGAAACATTGTGATTTATGCCTGCGATGTTCCAGTAAAACTGAATCCTCAATGCTTCTGCCAGCGTTCTGTTATACAGATATTTTGTGTGATCTTTTGTTATCGTGGAATAGAAATAAATAATTCCCGCTAAAAAAAACAGAAGAATGACAATTGAAAGGACAACCATTTTCGTCCACAGGTTGGTGTAGATCGCCAGAGACACTACTATAAAAAATCCGATTACAAACAACCAGAAGACAGTATGTGCATATTTTTTGTGAAACCTGAGAGATAGTACATCTAAAATTGAATATGAGTTAAGAAGTGATTTCTGATGGGAATCTAGTTTTTCCGGACTGTTGATCAGAAGGCTTTGTGATTTTGCGTGGGCTTTCTGACTTATTTTTAATGAATCAGAATTAATCTCCTCGATTTTCTCAAGAGCCTCTCTGATCGTAGAATCTTCTAAAACCGTTTCAAGCGATAATTCAATATCTTGTTTCTGAACCACTGAAACCTGATCAGCTGTTGTGTTTCTGTTGCATGGCAATACAAAAACACTTCCTTCATATTCAAATGTGCTTTTTGCCACATCACTGTCATCTCCCGTTCTCTTGTATTTTACAATATCAGCTGTTCCACCCTTTTTCCCTTCTTCTCCGTCCCAGAGCGCTATTAATATCAAAGAGCTGTCGGCCACAAATTTCCCTGTTTCAAGATAATGCTGGGCCCTGTCAATTTTTTTGCCATCACAGGCTGTGCAGAACTTTCTTTTTGCCTGTTTCAGCAAATCTTCAAATTCCTTATCAGAATCTTCATCAAAGTCATTCTTATATTCTTCATCTTCAAAAGGCAGAGGAATAATCAATTCGAATCTCTCTTTATATTCTTTATTGTTTCTTTTCAGGTCTAAAAAAATATTGACAACAAATCTGTCAGCGCCTTCTGCAACTGAAGAAAACAAATAAACAGGTGAATTGGGATATTTTGCAGCCAGATCTTTAAACAACCGTTCGATCTGCTCTTTATGTTCCGGTGTGGTTATAGCATCAATATGACCTATAACGCCCACGGTAATCGGTATTTTTTCTAATTTGTCCATTTCTGGTTCTGATGCTCAGATAAGTTTAAAAGGCATTAAATTTTAATTATGACTATCGGCAATCATGAATAAGAAATTGCAAACCGCTTGAAAATCAATTTATTTACCCCATCCCCAAGGGGAGTAAATTGATTTTCTTCGCTCCCCATGGGGCCGGGGTAAACGAAGAAAATCAATGGGTTTTTATGCATGATTCCTGTCAAAGCGCTGACGGTTGATATTCCAATTTCATTTTTTTCAGGATAAATTTTTAACACCCGGAGCAATCCCTTGCCAGATTTTTCATTGGACCCTTTTATTTTTTCATCCTGGAAGTCACTCAGGATTTCAAACACCTTCCTGGTTTTTACTGAATCAGAGGATCCTTCTATTCTGACTTCTTTCTGGAAGGTGCCCTCTTTATGGCCACATAAGACCATTATTATATTGGGGCTCTTTTTTACAAGTTTTTTAAATACAGCCTCTGCATTGTTGCCCTTAAGTTTGCCATTATTATCTTTTCCATCCATTCCAAAAGTATTAAGATCATCCAGCCGCTTCCCGTTTCTGTTAAGATAATCATGAGTAACCAGTATAACCTTTCTCGTTGCATTTTGGGAGATTACAGCGTCTGCCCATTTTAAAACAGCACTCCGGGGAGCCAGCTCAAGATTCATGATCAAAAATTTGTACTCTTTGTAGTTGAAAAGGCAATAATAGTTATCAATCTTTTCCGGGTCATAGAATCCTCCGCTCCACCAGGAGCCGGGTTTATCAAAACGCGATACCGGGAAATATTTGTGAAGGAATTCGGTATGCCGGATACCATCATAATAATTCTTATCCGGATTTTTCATGTCATTGTCTCCGTAAACTATGGAGTATGGAATTCCTGCATCTTCCAGGATTTTAAATGATTTGTCGGCGACTTCCCATGCATATTCCTTATTGTTGTTAGTAATATCGCCCAGATGAACAACATATTGAATATTAAGATGATTTTTATTCTCAACAATCCAGTCCATTTGCTTGTAAAAAATGTCAGGGTAGCTGGAAGAGTAATGCTGCGTGTCGGGCAGAATGATAATTGAAAAAAAATCATCTTTACTTAAGAATGATAAACTAATTATAGCCTGAAGCAAAATCAGAATGATAAGTATGCTGGTTTTTTTTGTTTTCATAATCTCTCTATTATTCACTTTGTAGTTGAAAAATTGAACATATTTTGTTTGTATAGCCATTTTATTTGGTGTCTTTCTGGCGATAGCTGCTAAAGACCTGTCTGCCGTCATTGTGTCGCCGAAGCTTCAGCGGAGGCACAAACTTTGCAAAGGCAGATGTCGTATTCGTAACCGGGGATGAGGCTTGGCATGATGCTAATTCATTAAGACAAAGGTGGAGAAATCTTTAGCTATTAGAATTTCTCCAGCAATGTTTTTACGCAAAAGTGTTCTTTTTTGTTGTCTTTCTACGTTTACTTTTTTTATCGGATTTAATAAACTCGCTGATCCTTTTTAGTTCCTCTTTAGTAAGAGGTCTTGGATCAACATAGAAATCAACATCCTTAGGTTCTTTAACTAGTCCCATTTTTTTATCTATCAAAATATTTGTTAATCAACTTTAGTGCTGCGTGTGTATTTATAATCATCAGGTTTCCACCGACATGTATTGCTCCGAGAGTATTTTCATAATGCTTGATCAGGTTTGACTTTGAAAGAAAAGATAAATACCCATTATAGCCCCTTTGAAATGACAGTTTACATGCATACGCAACAAGGTTACCCGGAACGCCGGCATAGACTTTTTCTTTCCCTTTGTTAAAAGGAGAACTTTCAATCAGGTGCATATAAACGTGATCGGATCTAACAGTCAGGCTTATTAATCCCTGAATGA
This sequence comes from Bacteroidales bacterium, assembly GCA_050014255.1. GTDB lineage: Bacteria > Bacteroidota > Bacteroidia > Bacteroidales > VadinHA17 > LD21. Next base: position 12,181 of record JBEKDR010000013.1, read on the forward strand.
CAGACTGATTGTTGACAATGGTAAGTTTATATACATCCCTGTCGGGTTTTTTATATTCGGATTTCCAGTTAAATAGCCATCCTTCTTTTTTTGTAATGTATTTAAAATCATTGGAATTTGCCAAAACTATATCAGTCGGGAAACAATCACCTGTAATAACATTCTCGAGAGAGTTTGTCAATTTATCGACCTCGATATCAATATATTGAAGATTTTTTCTCATGGAACAAATTTACAAAAATTAATTGAGATTTCAAGTTGCTTTTACCGGTTCCTCATTTCTGGTTATGGCGCCGGGTACCCGGTGCAGGGTCCAGGGCCTCAGTAATTGGTTTTGTCTGGGTCACTGCTCCCAGGCAAATGATTTGGGATCGCAATATGTTCGTGAAAGAATGGGGATAAACACCAGGCATATTAGTTTCTCTTTCAGTGAGGCATTAACATCAACAAACTCACTCACCCACCTGTCGCCTTTGTTGTCTTTCTGGCGATAGCTGATGAAGACCTGCCTGCCGGCAGGCAGGTCTCATATTCGTAGACTGGGATAATACATGCCATTTTAGAAGTTCATTATGAGCAAATGTATGAATGTGCTAATTGTGAACCAAAAAACAGTCAATTACAAAAGATTTATTACATGGTGAGTTTAATCTTTTGTCTCTCTGGAAAAAGTCTGATCTCAAATTCATGGTCTGTAGCAACTTTAAGTTATTATTTAGATATATAGTTATGTTGTTTTATGAATCCGCTCAAAGGTAAGTTGATAAAAATATTAAGTTTTGAAATTATTTGTTGCGTAATTAATGAACATTTAGGCAATTAGATTGTCTATTTAGAACGAATCTAATTAACAAAAAAATTACCAATCTTATTGGTTAAATGAAACAAATTTTAGGTAAACTCAATAAGATCAGTATTTTATTTAATTAAAAAGGAAGGAGTTATTATGAAGTACATTATGAAAGTGAAGATGGCCTCAGGTGAAAGCGGCAACGATTTGTTGAAGGACCCCCTATTTGGGAAAAAAATGCAGGAACTTCTCAAAGAAATAAAGGCTGAAGCAGCCTATTTCACGACTATATGTGGCAATCGTGGTGCCTTTGTTATAGTTAATCTTGATGATGCATCACAAATACCGGCAATAGCTGAACCTTTTTTCATCTGGCTTAAAGCAGAGATAGAATTTTATCCGGTCATGACACCCTCGGATCTCGGTAAAGCTGGTCCTGCGATCGAAGCTGCTTTTAAGAAATGGGGATGATCGATCCGGCATTTTCCTCCGGTAGAAAGTCACTGGAGTAAGCTACAGGCGCGCGATTGTATCGCGTGCTTTTTTTTTCGACAAACTCACTCACCCACCTGTCGCCTTAATTGTCTTTCTGTCGGTAGCTGATGAAGACTTGTCTGCCGCCTTCGTCGGCCATAGGTCGACTTCAGCGACCGAAGGCCGAAGCTTTGCTTAGGCAGATGTCGTATTCGTAGCCGGGGATATGGCTTGCCATAGCTTATATTCTTATTCCAATAACCAAAATATCATCAGTCTGATCTTCGTTATTACTTTCCCTCCACTGTTCGATCTCTTCATACAGTCTGTCACTTTGTTCAGACATTGAACTATCCTGAAGATCAAGTAAAAAATTCATTAATCTTTTACTCTGATATTTCTTATGATGCTTCCCTCCAAACTGATCTGTATAACCATCAGTACACAGATATATTATATCGCCGGTGTTTAACTGTATCCTCTCAGATGAGAACAGACATTCTTCAACTGCCTTACAATCCTCAGGAGAGTTTTTAGCACGGTATTCAACAAGTTCACCTTTTTCAAAATGGTATAAAGAATTCTTAACTCCTGCGTAAGAAAGAATATTGGTCCTTATATCCAGAATACAAAGGATAATATCCATATCGTCCGACATACCTGTCTCTTCAGCTTCATTTCGCAGAAACCTGTGAATTCTGGAGTATAAATGATATAATATATAGGATGGATCAGTAAGTTTTATTTCATTTACAGCCTGATCAAGTATGCCGTAGCCTATCGTACTAAGCATTGCTCCCGGAATTCCATGTCCTGTACAATCAGCTGCAGCAAATATTATTATATGCTCCTGTTTACTGAAAAAATAGAAATCACCGCTTACAATATCTTTTGGTTTAAACAGGACAAAACTGTCAGGGAAACATTCCCTCACATAAAGATCATCAGGAAGAAAACTCTCCTGGATATGTTGTGCATAATTATAGCTGCTCTCTACTTCAATGATAGCCTCTTTAATCTTATTATTCCTGATCTTTATCATTTCTTCTATCTTAGGAGTCATGTTAGCCAGTTTTTTGATCTGATCATTTAATTCCCTGGTTTCATCTAATATTTTGTGGATGCTGCTCTGAGGTTTTATTGCATACGATAATTTTTTAATCCGGTTCGGGGAAACCGGGGAAGCTTCGTAGTCAATATCCTGCAAGAAGCCAGGGATAAGTTTCACAAGTTCACGATCCTTTTCTTTTTCCTGTTCGCTTAATTGTTCATAAGGGATTAAGCTTGGATGGGTTTTCTTAATATCGTCTTTTTTGCTGCCGGATGTCCATCCGTTTAATCTCTTTTCCCAGCTCCACCTTATATGTTCAACCCTGGCCATTGTTTCAATTTCCTCTTCATTCAGATGAAGAGCAAAAGATTTAAATCCTTTTTTAACCTGTCTGATCTTATACCCTATTGATAATAATTTTGTCGGAATGTGAGCCGCATTATCAATATTGGAGTATTTAATTTCGTCTGGCAGATTATCAAAATCAGAGAGGTTTTGATTTCCGGAATCACCGGGATTATAAAAAATATAATTGTCTGTCTTTCTGCTCTGGTTTCTAATCTCATGCAGATATCTCGAATGAATCGCCCTTGCAAGTTTTTTGATCATACTGATATTAATCTCTGCAACCTCTTCATAACGGATAACTTCATACCCTATCTTTTTAAGCTCTGCAGGAATTAAATAATTAAGCTCAATGCAGAACTGCTTCCTGTCTTTGATTTTGCCCTGATAAGATTTGTGCGAAAGCAGAATATTTTGATCCAGCTGTGCGAGTGCAGCAACCTCATTGTCGGTTATAATACATGTCCTGCAAAAGTCTTCAAAGGGATGTATAAAAAGATTCAGATTTCTGAATTTATCAGGTATTTCTGCTGCAAAATCATACCAGAATGACTTTTCAGCTTTTGTAAGGTTTTTGAATTCCTTATTTAAGGCATCCGGAGGCAGAATTAATAAACCTGATTTCTGAATATCTTTATAAAGATTTTCTGCTATCGGGTCAATAAATTTTTTCTTTAGGATCTTCTTGTCAGGGAATGTGTCCTGAATTAACAGATTATCTGAATTGTATGTACTCTTTGACAACATTTTGATTCCTGTTGTACTTCCTGACAATTAAAGGATTGGAACCCATTACTTAAGATGCCCGTAAAGACATTAATTCATCTCTGACTCCACATATTCAAAAGGAAATTTAACGATCCTTGACATCTCTTTCCCGACCTCAAGCATGTCCCCATCCTCTTTTTCATAATACCATTTTACCAGAATATTAATTCCTTTTAAACGTAATCCGGCTAAAACCTTGCAGATATCAAGGATTAATTTGCCCGATGATGAATTGAAATATTCAAAGTTGAAGTTAAATATCACGGGATCTTTACTATAGTCAGGACTGACAAGGTATAAGCTAAACTCTTTCAGCCATGAGAGAATCTGGTCGTAAAACTCCCTGACATCAGGAGGCCTGGATTCACCGGCAATAAGGTAGACTTTATTTTCAGGATCAAGCACTACCTTTGGTGAACTGGATGTTTTTTCAATAATCAACTTTCTCATGATATTTTTGTTTAATGAAATTTTTATTTCAAAATATAAATAACCTTTAATCAGAGGTTTAAATGTGTAACCAATTTTATTTTCTGATTTTAAAATCATATATATAAACCCAAGTCCGGCTCCGTTTTCCCCAGGTTTTGATTCTCTGTTGATCTTATGTTCATACAATGTTTTCAAAGCTTCTGCATCCAGATTATTAACCTTTTCAAGTCTCCTGACCAAGCTCTCTTTTGCGCTATCAGGTATCGGATTCCCGGTAACAATATAAATTTTGTTATTTTCCAGCCTGACTGAAATATTGGGATTATTTCCCTGATCAGCTGATGTCAGTACTATCTGGTATTTATAAATATTTTCAAGACACTCGACAACAATGCCATAAACCCTTTTACGGGTTATTGTGTTCAAGGATTTAAACTCTTTTTCCCCGCTGAGATTTTTTAATAGAAAATCTATTACCTTTAAATCCACCGGACCATGATAATCCAGAAGAATTCCTGATTCGGGCATATAATAAATTTTAATCGTATACACGGAGAATAAACATTTCCCGGTCAACAGGCAGAACTATTAAGTCATTTCGACACGAAAGAAATATTTTTCCAAATGCATAAATATTACTAACTTGAATTGCTTTTAGCAAAGATATATTTTAAATACTAATTGCGTTATGGGTTTATATAGAAAATAATTTTTGGAGATATGATTGAACCAATTCTGAAAGCACTGATACAATTATTTGCATTGATAGGTGATGTTCACGACATTTCTGAGATCTCATCCAGGGAAAGAGATATTGTAAGGTTGTTTCTGTCGCGTCAGCTTAATAATGAGCTGGTAAAGAAATACATGGAAATGTTCGATGAATACCTGGTACAATACAATTCTGAAAAGATTGACCGGGGAAGCATCAAAGACATGAAACGTACATCTCTCACGGCTGTAAAAATACTGGGGATATGCGAAAAGATAAATGAAGAGCTGCAGCAAAAACAAAAATTGTATGTTTTAGTGCAGCTAATGGATTTTATATTATTCGGCGGTGAAATAACCGACAAAGAGCTGGAATTCCTTGAAACTGTATCGGTAGCCTTAAATATATCACAGCAGGAGTTTGGGAACATTAAAAGTTTCATATTGAAATCTGTAAGTGAGATCCCTGAGAAAAGCTGCGTAATGATCATTGACAACAACGATGATTATGAGAATGTTGGAGTGAAACATTTGTACAGGGAAAGTTTCAAAAACACTGTTTTTCTGCTTCATATAGAAAGCACAAATACATATATTTTAAAATACTCAGGAAGAGAAGATCTCTTTTTAAACGGTCAGAATATTTTTCCCGGCCAGACTTATACTTTTGATCACGGCTCAACAATCAGAGACTCAGGTACAAATACAATATATTACAACGATATTTCCAGTGTTTTCACTGATGAGACATTTAAAGTCAGAATATCGATTGATGCAGTCGATGTTTCCCTGAAGTTTAAGAACAATGAATTTGGAATTCAGAAATTCAATTTTCACGAAGAATCAGGGAACCTGGTCGGTATTCTGGGAGGGAGCGGAGTTGGTAAGACGACTCTTTTAAATGTTTTGAGCGGAATTACAAAGCCACAAATCGGGGAAGTGCTGATAAACGGGTTTAATCTCTATTCCGAAGAAGGAAAGATCCATTTGAAAGCGGTCATAGGTTTTGTCCCGCAGGACGATCTGCTGATCGAAGATCTTACAGTTTACCAGAATCTATATTACAGCGCCAGAATGTGTCTGGATAACCTTACTGAAGATAAACTGGTGGAAGTAGTTAATAAAACTTTGTCAGAACTGGATCTTGATGAGATCAGAAATCTTAAAGTTGGCAACATTCTTAATAAAATAATAAGCGGCGGCCAACGAAAACGATTGAACATTGCTCTTGAATTGATCCGGGAACCAACAATACTCTTTGTTGATGAACCGACATCAGGACTTTCTTCTGTTGACTCTGAAATAGTAATGAATTTACTTAAAGAACAGACATACAGGGGGAAACTGATAATTATTAATATTCATCAGCCCAGTTCTGACCTCTATAAAATGTTTGATAAGATAATGATTATCGACAAGGGCGGATACCAGATATTTTATGGCAATCCATCAGAAGCTATTGTCTATTTTAAAACAATGGCAAGCTATGCTAATGCCCATGAAGACCAATGCATCACGTGCGGAAGTATTAACTCTGATCAGTTGCTACAGATAATAGAAGCCAAAGTGGTAAATGAAAGCGGGAAACATACATATATCCGGAAGGTCACACCTCAGGAATGGGCTGAAAGATTTAGAGCGATTGCAGAAAAAATAAAACAAAAAGTGCTTCGTGAGAAACGGATTCTTCCTGAAAATTATTACAGTATACCTGGTCTCATAAAACAATCAAAGATTTTCTTTATCCGCGATCTGCTGTCCAAATTGGCGAACAGGCAGTATGTTATAATGAATCTTCTTGAGGCACCTTTGCTTGCATTTGTGCTGTCGTATTTTATTAAATATAAAATAGGAGGTGAGTACATTTTCAGCAAAAACGAAAACCTGACGGCATATCTTTTTACGTGTGTTATGACTATTCTATTCCTTGGACTAATTATCAGTGCTGAAGAGATAGTAAAGGACAGGAAGATATTGAAACGGGAGTCATTTCTTAATCTGAGCTGGTTCAGCTACATTAATTCAAAGGTTACTATAATGTTTCTGATATCAGCAATTCAGACAATATCTTTTGTTCTGATTGGTAACTTTATTCTCGAGATAAAGGGGATGACTTTTTCATACTGGTTTGTATTTTTTACAACCTCCTGTTTAGCAAATATGATCGGATTAAACATTTCTTCTGCTTTTAATTCAGTAATAACAATTTATATCCTCATTCCCGTCATTATTATTCCCCAGTTATTGTTTAGCGGTGTTTTTGTGAAATTCGACAGGCTTCATCATGGCAGATTTACTTCAAGTGAATTTGTCCCGGTTATTGGAGAAATGATGCCAGCACGCTGGTCGTTTGAAGCGCTGGCTGTAGAACAATTCAAAAACAATAAATATGAAAAGAATTTTTTCAAATACGATCTGGAAATAAGCCAGAATGACTGGTACTCAATATTCCTTATAGATAAACTTAAAACAGATCTCTGGAAGTGCCGGATATTTAAAGATAGTTTAGACTACAGACAAACAGTAACTGATGATTTTTATAAACTGAACTATTATATTGATAAGCTAAACGAATTGGCAGGTTTTGGTCCAATCAGAGGAAAGTGGAAAGCATCGCTTAAAATAGAAAATTTTAATTCTGATGTAGCGAAAGATGCAGGAAAATATCTTGACAGTTTAGCCGGACAGTTGAAGCAGGTTCGGAATAAGTACTTTGAACGTAAAAATTCGGTTAACAGATCAATAGAGGCAAAAATCGGAAGAGAGGAGTTTATAAAACTGCAAAATGATTATTCTAATACAAATCTGGAGGATGTAGTTCTGAACAGATTAAGAGTTGAGCAATCAATAGAAACAGACAGGCGAATAATTCAGAAATATTTGCCTGGCTATATGAAACCAACTTCAAAGTATGGCCGTGCACATTTTTATGCGCCTTATAAACAGATAGGGGATATTAGAATTGACACATTCTGGTTCAATTTACTGGTTTTATGGATCGGTAGTCTGTTTTTATATCTTGCCTTGTATTATAATCTTCTACAAAAACTGGTAACCCGTTTAGAGAATCTAAGATTAAAAGAATCTGGTAAGTAATTGTTTCATTTAAGCCATTCCTCAACAGCCTGCGGGCTCAATCCCGACAAGCCGAGTTTATTTTTCTTGTTAATCCCGTTCAGGTCATTAGCTAGTTTTCCTGCTTTCTCAACTTCCTTAAGCTTTGCCACTGTTGTGAAGCCAAGTTTTTTCAACGGTTCTACCCATCCGGCTGGGATTCCTCTCTCGGTATATTTTTCTTCAGGGTCGGAAGCTGATTTTTTTTCCGGCTTCATCTGAGGAAATAATAACACATCCTGTATTGATTGCTGATTTGTAAGAAGCATTGTAAGCCTGTCGATTCCCATACCCATCCCCGAAGTGGGAGGCATTCCATATTCAAGAGCTCTGATAAAATCGAGGTCGATGAACATTGCCTCATCATCTCCTTTCTCTGACAGCCTGAGCTGGTCCTGGAACCTTTCCATCTGGTCGATAGGATCATTTAATTCAGAATAGGCATTGGCAATCTCTTTTCCGTTAATCATCAGTTCAAACCGCTCTGTAACACCCGGTTTGCTGCGATGCATCTTGGTAAGAGGAGATGTTTCTACAGGATAATCAATTATAAAGGTAGGTTGTACGTAATTATGTTCACATTTAGCACCGAATAACTCGTCGATGAGCTTCCCTTTTCCCATCGATGGTGTATTTGGAACATTCAGCTTATCACAGACTTCCCTGAGACCTGTCTCATCCATCCCTGATATATCGATGCCGGTATTCTCTTTAATGGCATCAGTCATGCTTATCCTTTTGAAAGGAGGATTAAGATTAAGGACTTTGTCTCCATATAAAATTTCAGTCTTTCCATGGAGATCAAGAGCGGCTTTTTTAACTATCTCTTCAGTAAATGTCATCATCCAGTTATAATCTTTAAAGGCAATATAAATTTCCATCACGGTGAATTCGGGATTGTGTGTGCGATCCATTCCTTCATTGCGGAAATCTTTGGAAAACTCATATACCCCTTCAAAACCACCAACAATAAGCCGCTTCAGGTAAAGCTCATTCGCAACCCTCAGATAGAGAGGCATGTCGAGAGTATTGTGATGAGTAATAAAAGGTCTGGCTGCAGCTCCTCCCGGTATCGGCTGAAGAATAGGTGTTTCAACCTCAAGATAACCTCTTGAGTTAAACAGCTCGCGCATAGAGTTAATTATCTGCGTTCTTTTTCTGAATACATCACGCACCTGCGGATTAACGATAAGATCAACATAACGCTGACGATAACGCATCTCGGGATCAGTAACAGCATCATATACAATCCCATCTTTCTCCTTTACTACAGGAAGCGGCCTGATCGATTTACTGAGAACAGTGAATTCATTGACATGAACCGTAGTTTCTCCCATCTGCGTTTTAAAAACATGACCTTTCACTCCGATAATATCACCGATATCAAGAAGATGCTTAAACACTGTGTTATACATTGTTTTGTCATTACCCGGGCAAATATCATCCCTGCGGAGATAAATCTGAATTCTTCCTGATGAGTCCATCAGTTCAGCGAATGAAGCATTCCCCATTATACGCCTGCTCATGATCCTTCCTGCAAGGCAGACATCTGTAAAATTATTTTTTTCAGCATCAAACTTATCGAGAATATCTTTTGCAAATACATTGGTTTTGTATTCGGAAGCAGGGTATGGATTGATTCCGAGTTTTCTTAATTCATCGAGTGCCTGACGCCTGATCTGTTCCTGTTCGCTTAAATTCATGTTATTCATAAATATTTGAAAATTTGTGCAAAGATAGAAAAATCATGCATTTGTGACAGAAAGATATTCAGCCCTTTAATGCTTTTGTCTCATTATCGAATTTATCCCGGATAATTCTGGTCACAGGTCCCGGAACTCCTTCACCCAGAGTGTTTCCGCCCAGTTCAATTACGGGCATAACTTCTGCTGAAGTATTAGTTATAAAAGCCTCCTGGATAAACCTGATCCTGTTTTCCTGTACTGCTTCCTCCCTGATTTTAATTCCGGACTCCTGTGCAATCCTTAAAATATTTTTTCGCGTAATTCCTGAAAGAACATAATTCGATTCAGGATGCGTAAAGAGAGTACCATCAATAACAAAGAAGATATTTGAATGAGATCCTTCCGTGATAAGCCCGTTTCGGACGAAAATACATTCTTTCAGTCCATTTTCATGTGCTTCCTGAAAACTCATAGTATTTGGTAGAAGAGCCACCGATTTTATATCGCATCTGCTCCACCTGATATCCTCTTTTAACATTACTTTAATGCCGGTCTCCTTTAGCTGACTATCTGGTATAAAACCCCAGGCATACGCGTAAGCGGTAGGTGGAACTTCAGGAGATGGGAAAGAATGGCTGCGTCTGGCTGCACCCCTTGTCACCTGGAGATATACCATAGCAGGCTCATTCTCGAGTTTATTTAATTTAATAAGGTTGTCGGCAACAGCTGGAAACGCATCTGCATCTGGCCAGTTAATTCGCAATTCTCTCAGACTTCTTTTGAGCCTTGTCATGTGGCTGCCCATGTCATAAAAAAATCCTTCATACCATCTCACAACTTCATATACGCCATCGGCAAATAGAAATCCCCGGTCATCGGGACTTACCTTTATTTCATCTTTCGGGAGAAGTTTTCGGTTGAAGTAGGCTGTTTCCATTTGGTAGGTATTATTCGTTACTGATATTTCTTATTACTTTCACCCCCTAAATCCCCCCAAGGGGGGACTTGAAATCCTTCTCTTTTCTTAGACCCCCCTTTGGGGGGGATGGGGGGTCTGGTTCAATAATTTCGGTTTTGTAATTTATTGCCGATCTTGCCTCCTCTGCCGATGCAGCATTGCCGCAAGCGGCCTGGACAAATAATGAAGCCCCCAGTACAGTAGTTTCTTTCTGATCAATTATCTTCAGAGGAACACCTGTATAGTCGGCTCTTAACTGGTTCCAGAGTCTGTTTTTTGATCCACCGCCAACACAAAGGATACTTTCTGTTTTAAATCCGCCGGCATTTTCAAGAGCTCTCTTTCCCTCAGCAAGTCTTGCCGAAAGTGATTCAAGAATGGCCCGGAATATTTCGTCACGGGTCGATTCCATGGTAAGGCCGAGGATCTGGCCTCCGGGTTTACCCTTCAGCTCTTCGTAGAATTTTGGAATGACTTTTACTCCGTTACAGCCCGACGGTACCTTTTCTGCTCCTGAAACCATAACATCATAAACATGATCCTTGATTTCACTGTATAAATTCCGCCTGGCCCACTCGAGAATTCCGGATGCAATCCACTGGTTACCTATATTATACAAACCAGGTCTGGAATCAAGTTCAGTTGTTATTCCCAAATCAAGTTGCTCTTTACCTGACATAAAATCTTCTGACCGCACCATCAGTATTTCCCATGTTCCTGAGCTGAGGACAGGCTGGTATTTTTCAGCGCCTGAACCGAAAATCGCAAATTGAGTGTCATGACCTGTGGCTACAACAGGAATTCCGGCAGGAAGCGCTGTTTCAGCAGAAGCTTTGGAGTTGATTTTTCCGATTATACTTCCGGCCTCGACCGGAGGCAGAATTTTTTCGAAAGGGAATTTAATTTTACTGATTATGTTTTCGGAGAAACCCCTGGTCCGAAGATTAGTCAGCATTGATGTGCCGGCCATTGTAGTATCATTGACCATTTCACCGCTCAGAAGGAATGAGAATATTGATGGCATGAAAAGAAATGAGGCGCTTTTTTCAACAATTTCAGGCCTTTGTTCAACAAACCAGATAAGTTTATTTATGGTATTGAAAGAGAATGGAAGAACTCCGCTTTCACTATATAATTCATTAACAGATAAGTATTTATCTATATTTGCCATAATAGGATTAGTTCGTTCACATTGCCATGATATTACAGGATAAAGCATTTTCCCTGATTTGTCAAAGAGAGTTCCGTCAACACCAAAAGTAGTTACTGTGACCCCGGCAATAAGGTCAGGATTAATCTTACTGACCACTTTTTGTGATGCCCTGCACATTTTATCCCAGATCTCTTTTATATCCCATATCCTGAAAGACGGATATGAAGGATCAGGCCTCGTATTATTAGGGAATGATTCAGTTGCCAGAATTTCACCTTTACTGTTGATTGCTTCTGCTCTGACGTTTGTTGCTCCACAGTCGAAAACAATTACCGTATCACCTTTTGGCATTTGCAATGAGTTAATCAAAATGAATTATAGATTCGAAGCCAATAGTTTTTATAAAACAGGGATCTCTGTACAGGATGAACATGTATTACCCCAGCCCTTTTAAAAAGGCCAATGAAGATCCTGCAATAATTAATACGACTATATAGAGTGAGAGAATTATAATTATCATGATCCCGATATATGCAAAAAAGGATTTTAAATTCTTTACAGCCTTATGAAATTCCAGCTTATCAAGAGTTTGTATCGCATGAGAAGTGTGCTTTGAAAAACGGAATAAAAAAAGGACCGGGAAAAAATATATTACTGCCAGAATAAGAATAGGTACGAACATTAATGATTCAGGAATTCCAAGTGCTTTTTCCCCGGAATTAAAAGCTGTAAGAAAGGTTCCCGCGATTAATCCGATTACAACTATCAGGCCCAGGATGATAAAACCGATTATTGCGAGGAACATGGCCCATTTTCTTGTGGTATTGAGATGGTTCAGAGTCTCCTGTTCTATTTCAATTCTTTTGTTTTCAAGAGGTGCTTTCATATATTAACTGTTTGTCTTGTTTCGCGTTTCGTGTTTATCTGTAACATTTATCTTTACCACAAAGGTTCTCTAAGATTTTCACTAAGGAACACAAAGGCTTTGGAACAATCAATCTCTCTGTCTCTTCGTCTCTCAGTCTCTTCGTCTCTCAGTCTCTTCGTCTCTTCGTCACCTTATCTCCCTTTCTCCCCCTCTATTTATAAAGCGCCCCGTAAGTCTGGCAAGCCCTGTAATCAGATCCTTCCTTGTCCATACCGAAGGCATTCCATGAACTAGGACGGAACACTTTTTCCTCATCCACATTATGCATGCAAACAGGTATTCTAAGAATTGATGCAAGAGTGATAAGATCAGCCCCTATATGTCCATAACTCGATGCGCTATGGTTAGCGCCCCAGTTTGACATAACCGAATAGACATCACTGAATGGTCCTTTTCCCGTCAGCCTTGGAGCAAACCATGTTGTAGGCCATGTAGGATCCGTCCGGTCAGTGAGAATTTTATTCATTTTTTCAGGAAGTTCAACTGTCCAACCTTCTGCCAATTGAAGGACCGGTCCTATCCCTTTTACAAGGTTGACTCTTGAGATAGTGATTGGCATTATGCCTTTTGTATCAAATTGTGAAGAGAATCCTCCACCTCTGAAATATCCGGTATTGGCTGGCGGCCAATGTGTTGCTTCAAGACAAGCTGCAGCATCTTTTCCTGTAATTTCCCAGAATGGTTTAATGCATGATTCATTCTTCTTCGTCTGTCTGCCCGAAAAATCGAGTGCAGAGGCTCCTGAATTTATAAGATGAATGACTCCGTTCGATGCAAGACCCTCAGGTTTAATCTTTGTTACCCTTTTTATTGCTTCAGGACTCCAGTATGTCCTTATATCTGAGAACATCTGTGCAGTATTTGTCAGAAGATACCCGAATAGCATAGGAACGCCATTCATTGCATCGTTCTCTGTGGCAACCAGATAAGGAGGTCTTATTCCATTCCAGTCAAATGATGAGCAGAGTATCGCTTCAAGAAAATCTCCGTTTGGCATATGATCGGTCCATTGCCGCTGTCCCTGAAAACCTGAAAGAATAGCATTATGTCCGAGTGCCTCTTCGCCAAAGCCCAGTTTTTTGAGCTTCGGATTGCCGACCATCAGATCGCGGGCAATGAGTGTCATTTTAACAACTGTTTCCCATTCCTTATCTTTTTGTTTTCTTGACTTCTGAACTGAATTCAGATCTTTCCCTTCCTTACAGTTTTTCTTTGTCCATTCAAGAGCTTTTACAAATTCCTCCTTATCAAAAATCTCCTCATTCAACCGCCTGTTGAATTCGCTCATATCAACATACTCATTGCGCATTCCAAGATATTCCTGGAAAAAATCTTCACGCACAATTGATCCTGCTATTCCCATCGAAACTGAACCCATTGAAAGATATGATTTGCCTTTCATTAACGACATTGCAAGTCCCGACCTTACAAACCTGAGAATCTTTTCCCTGACATCATCGGGTATTGACTGATCGCCAGAATCCTGAACATCATGCCCGTATATCCCGAAAGCAGGCAGCCCCTTCATTGCATGTCCCGCCAGAGCTGCAGCAAGGTAAACAGCCCCTGGCCTCTCCGTCCCGTTAAATCCCCAGATAGCTTTTGGAATATTACTATTCATGTCAATTGTTTCGCTTCCGTAACACCAGCATGGAGTAACAGTTAAGCTGACGCCAACGCCGTTTTTACTGAATTTTTCAGTGCACATCGCAGCCTCAGCAACACCTCCGATACAGGTATCAGCAATTACTGTCGCGACCGGTTTGCCATTCGGATATTTAAGGTTTGATGAGATAAGTTTTGCGGCATTCTTTGCCATATTCATGGTCTGGTCCTCAAGAGACTCCCTGACTCCTCGCATCCTTCCGTCGATTACAGGACGTATACCTACTTTAGGGTAATCACCGATAACTGTCTGATAGTTATGATTTATTTTTAACTCATTATTAGCCATTTGATACAGTATTTTTAGAGTTTTAATTTCAAAATGAAGAATAACAAATATAGTTTTTTTTAACCGCAAAGTACGCTAAGAATGCGATCTTAGCGGTTAATGGATTTTGATTCTTAAATATTACAGTTCTTTTTTAGTAACTTTGAAAGGTCAAAATCATTAAAATTATTATGCAAAATAGAAAGCGGTTACCCGGCTGGCTGAAGATGCAGAGAGCCAGCGGAGAAACCTATTCAATGGTCAGGCATATAGTTATTGAAAATCATCTTCATACAATCTGTACAAGCGGGAATTGTCCGAACATTGGTGAGTGCTGGAACAGAGGCACTGCGACTTTTATGATACTTGGTGATATCTGTACCCGGGCATGTAAATTCTGTGCGACAAAAACCGGCAGGCCTCTTCCTCCTGATCCGGATGAACCTGATCGTCTGGCTGAATCGATCAAAGCCATGAATCTTAAGCATTGCATAATCACTTCTGTTGACCGTGACGATCTGCCTGATGGGGGAGCTTCCGTCTGGGCAGATACAATAAAACGGATAAAAGATGTGAACCCAGATACCACTATTGAGACTTTAATTCCTGATTTTGATGCCTATCCTGACTATATTCAAAAGATAATTGATGCAGACCCAAATGTCATATCTCATAACATCGAGACTGTAAAACGTTTGACTCCTCTCATCCGTACAAAAGCAAAATATGAAAGGAGTCTGGATGTTATAAAATATATCGCAGGAAAAGGAAAAACTGCGAAATCGGGATTTATGTTAGGACTGGGAGAAAGAGAAGATGAAATCAGTCAGACAATCAACGATCTTTATGTCTCCGGCTGTAAAATTCTGACTATCGGGCAATATCTTCAACCCGGGAAAGATTATATGGAAGTAGTGGAATTTATTCCCCCTGAAAAATTTGAAGAATACAGAATTAAGGCTCTTCGACTTGGCTTTTCTTTTGTGGAAAGCAGTCCCCTGGTGCGATCGTCTTTTCATGCAGAAAATCATATAAAAGCTCAATAAAATTAATTATATTAGCATCACTTAAAAGAAAATTTTAAATTGAGCTATAACGTTATATATAAGGATATTGGACAAAAAGATTATAAGGAGACCTGGGACTTTCAGGCTGAAATCTTTAACAGACTAATCAACAGTAAAAAACAGGGAAACATATCTGATGAATCAGGCCAGAAGATTCTTCCTGGAACACTTATTTTTGTAGAGCACCCTCATGTTTATACTCTTGGGAAAAACGGATCGGAAAAAAACCTGCTTCTCGACTTTATTCAGCTTCAGGCAAAGGAAGCGTCATTCTACAGGATTGACCGCGGGGGAGACATAACATACCATGGCCCGGGTCAGATTGTTGGATATCCGATTTTTGATCTTGAAATAATTAAAATTGGACTTAAAGAGTACATTTACAGGCTCGAAGAGGCAATCATAAGAACGGTAAATGAATTTGGATTAACCGCTTCAAGACTTGAGGGAGGCACAGGTGTATGGCTCGATCCGGAGGTTGCAGGTAAAGCCAGAAAGATTTGTGCAATCGGAGTCAAAGCAAGCAAATATGTAACAATGCATGGTTTTGCTTTCAATGTTAATACCGACCTTGCATACTTTAATAATATCAACCCTTGCGGCTTTACAGATAAAACAGTTACATCCCTCCAGAAAGAGTTGGGAATCAGGCAGGATATTGAATCTGTAAAAAGCAAAGTGAAAGAAAAACTGCAGGAAGTTTTTGATTTAAACTGGATTAAGGAGTAAAAAGATGGAAAAAAGATGGGTTGTGAAAGAAAAAGGAGATACTGCAGTTGTAAAACATCTTGCCGGGGCTCTGGGTGTATCGGAATCTCTGGCTAATCTTATGGCCCAGCGCAATATTTCGTCTGTTGAGGAAGCAAATGCTTTTTTTAACCCCAGCCTCGATTATCTTCATGATCCTTTTCTAATGAAAGACATGAATATCGCTGTTGACAGGATCTCCACTGCAGTAAAAAAGAATGAAAGGATACTCGTATATGGTGATTATGATGTTGATGGAACCACTGCCGTCGCTCTTATGTACTCATTTCTGAAAGATCAGTATTCAAATGTAGAATACTATATACCCGACAGATATAAAGAGGGTTATGGCGTCTCATTCCGGGGGCTTGATTTTGCTTATCAGAATAACTGTAAAGTAGTTATCACTCTCGACTGCGGTATCAAAGCGGTTGAAAAAGTAAAATATGCCCGCACCAAAGGGCTCGATGTCATTATCTGTGATCATCATTACCCCGGAGATGAAATACCTAAAGCATTAGCTGTTCTTGATCCAAAACAGCCATCATGCAGTTACCCCTATAAAGAATTGTCGGGATGTGGGGTAGGATTCAAGCTGGTTCATGCTTATTCAAGAGTACATGGCATTCCATTCAGTAAAATATCGCATTATCTTGATCTTGTTGCTGTCAGCATAGCATCGGATATAGTCCCGCTTACAGGAGAAAACAGGGTAATGGCATATTTTGGCCTTAAAAGATTAAATGAATCTCCCCGTACCGGACTGAAAGAGATAATCCGCGAATCGGAAGTAACAAAAGCTCTTACAATTGAGGATGTGGTTTTTAAAATTGGTCCCAGAATAAATGCAGCCGGAAGAATGGAGACAGGAAGCAAAGCTGTTGACCTGCTGGTTTCAAGTGATACACGACTGGCTATAGGAATAAGCAAGGAGATCAATAATTTTAATATAGAACGACGTAGTGTTGATCGTATAATTACGACAGAAGCTATGCGAATGATTGCCGAAGATCAGAGAACTGTAAATTCGAGAACGACTGTGCTTTATAATCCAAATTGGAAGAAAGGAGTGATCGGAATTGTTGCTTCAAGATTAATTGAGACTTATTACAGACCAACAGTCATTCTTACTGAATCAAACGGTTTTGCAACAGGTTCAGCCAGATCAGTTCAGGGTTATGATCTGTACCAGGCAATTGAAGCATGCAGCGATCTGCTTGAGAGTTTTGGGGGACATATGTTTGCGGCAGGCCTGACTTTGAAAAAAGAGAATATCCGGCCCTTTATGGATAAATTTGAACACTATGTAAATAGCACAATCACTGAGGAACAGCTGGTTCCACGAATCTTTATTGATGCAGAACTCTCATTTTCTGAAATTAAAGAAGAATTTTTCAAAACCATGAACCAGTTTCAGCCTTTTGGACCGGAAAACATGTCCCCGGTTTTCGTCTCGAGGAATGTATTTGATATTGGATCAGGACGAATGGTTGGATCGAGCGGTGAACATCTTAAACTTGATCTTTGTCAGGAATCATCGGGTCAGAAAAGCTTCTCCGCTATTGCATTCAGTCAGGCTAACCATTTTGAGTATATCAAAGGAGGAAATCCTTTTGATATTTGTTATTCATTGGAGATGAATGAGTTCAGAGGAAACAGGAATCTTCAGCTTAATGTAAGGGATATAAAAACACCGGATAGTAAGTAGATTATGAAGAGGAGAAAGGGAGACTAAGAGACTAAATGACTGAGAGACTAAGTGACTAAGTGACTAAGTGACTAAGTGTGATTCTATGTGTAGCTGTGTCAGTTCTGAGATTTTGGATATAACCTTAGAACCAAATTCTGAACTGCATTTTAATTTCTTCTGTATTTGTCAATGATTTCCCGGTGGTAACAGATGATGTTATTCCATATTTGATTCTTAATTCCGCAAGTTTTCCCATTTTCCATTTTGCCATAAAATAACTCCGGCTTCCTGCTCCGTATAATGCAGGTACACTGTAACTATACAGAAGATCATTTTCGTAGGTATATATTCTGGAATCCCAGTCGTCAGTATAGAAAAGGCAATACCTGGCCCATACAGTGACCGGAATCTTACTGAACCTGTAACTTATTTCCTGAAACAGAATCATTCCCCTGCTTCCTGAAGGATATGCAATCTTAAAATCAATTCTGGTCCCTAAGGTCAGATTATCATGAACTGAATAACGCATAGAAGCTTTAAGACTTTTTGTAATTATCTTCTCCTGATCGGGAATCCCTTGTGTTTCACCATTATCTGCCATGGATAACCGGTAATTATATGAAGCATCAAAAGAAAGTTTTTCTGAAGGTAAAAACCTAGCCTTTATTTCCCGTCTGACTCCCCATGTTGGGCCGCAACAACGGTACTTAAGCCATGGGAAATGCTGAATATCAAATCCTCCGCTTATGAAGAGATGCCTGGCTGCTTCGAATGTAAAATTTCCCAGGATCCCATTCTCATTCGTGGTTTTTGAACCGGTTCCGGGTCCCTGCCCGTAGAAAGTTGTATACCCGGGGTAATAGTTTCTGTACAAGAAATTGAAAGTTAACCGGGACGATGGACTGAAGGACATCCCCTGTACAATTGCAAACCTCATATTATCATTTGCTGACAACTCACCGTAGAGCAAAATTTTCCGGATAAAACTGTTGTAATAAATAGTATAGAGATTGTTTCTGTCACCATTAAAATCATAGATATTCTCAGGATCATTCCCTGTCAGTTTTACGGGAAGCGAAAGCCTGTTTTCGGACCAGACAAAACCAATTTTTAGATTATTAATGTTGTAAGAAAGGGATATTCCGTAAGCTAATTCGGAAACAGCATCTTTTTTTTTCAGAAGGGAAGAGGTATTGTGCAATCCTGCCAGATAGAAATTTTCGATGTAATCATTTTCAGAGCCTGTTGATGAGGCAATGGTGGCATCTGCATAGTTTTTTGATAAAAACATTGACAATTCAATATTTGTAACTGAAAATTCAGCTGCCACGCCTCTGAAAAACCTGTTCTCTTCTGTCGAAGTGTATGGCTTAATCTCATCATTTGCAGACATGTAACCCGAAGAGGTAAGTGAAATGCCTCTCCTTAGGCCGGTATTGATATTTGTGCCAAGACCAAACCGGGCAGAATAGTCTCCGACAATAATTTTTCTGATCAGGCCACGGCCACTAAAAGCAAGGTGGGCTGAAATAAAATCGGGAAGAGGAGGATTCCCGCTTATTAATTTCTCTCCCGGATCTTTTTCCATCGTAAATCCACCGGAAAATCCACCGGAAGTAAATTTGTATCTTGTCAGAATTCTCCATTGTGAACCTAAATTGGATGTATCGCTATTTCCTGATTTCAGAGAGAAATTTGATATCATTGAGTTTCTCCATCGGACGGAATCGGAGTTATTTATATAATTATTTTCAAGAGTAATGAACGGGATAATCATTTCAGTGGTTTCCTTATCAAAGCCGGGGATGTTTGCCAGCTCATATACGGAAACTAATTGTCCGGTAGAATGAACATATTCTGCTAATGCTTTTACCTGGAAATCAGAAAGAAAGAATAATCTTGAAATTTCATCTACAAGTGAAGAATTGATCTTTACCGGGTTTTCGGCCAGTTCCTGAAGCCTGTCAATAAAGATTGAAACAGCTTCCGGATCTTCCTCATCGGCTGCGAGATCTTCGGCAATTTCAACGATATTTTCTGATAATTTTTCTGACTGTCCAAATACATAAACTTGAGATGTGGTAAATAAAAATATTAGAAATGAATTGATAATAAATCCTTTTTTAACCGCAAAGTCCGCAAAGGTTTGCGCAAAGTTCGCAAAGAATGTTCGATACATATTTTGACCTTTTATCCCTATTTATTAAGTATTGTTCTATATTCTATTTACTACCCTTCTGATTCCATCTTTTAGCAATGAAACATTGAAATTTATAAGTAACCCAAGCTTATATTTACCAAGCTTCATATAGGTTAATATTTGTGCAAGATGGACATCATTTAATGTTTCAATACTTTTTATTTCAATAACAACTTTACTTTCGACTAGAATATCAATTCTATAACCACAGTCTAACTTAACCTCTTCATAAATAAGAGGCATGGGCTTTTCTTTATCAACTAAATAACCTTCTTTTTTAAGTCTATAAAATAAACATTCCTTATATGCACTTTCAAGTAATCCTGACCGAAGAGATTGATGCACACTTATTGCCAATCCTATTATTCTATTTGATATTTCGTTCTCATTCATTTTATAGTGTTTTTTTCTTTGCGTCCTTTGTGCCTTCTTTGTGAACTTTGTGGTTAATGGATTTAAGTATTAATGGATTTTAAATATCAATGATACGGAGGAAGTTACACCTAGTCTTTCATGAGTCACGAAACCAATATCCATCTGAACAATTTTTACCATCCAACCCAATCCGAAGCTGAATGAATTATTATCAGTACTGAATCCCCCTCTCAGCCAGAGTCTCTTTGCTGCTTCATACTCAAAACCAGTTTTGATTATCAATCTGCTGCCTGAGCTCATTTCAGTTTCGAACCCTGCAAAAAGTGATTTGTTAAGATTAATTCCGGCACCAATCCTTAATGATGTTGGCAGGAAAGTTTTTCTTAATGAATTTGGGACAGGATTAAAAACATGAATACCAAACCTGGTGTTTTCTGATGGTGTTATGAGCAGACCTGCTTCGCAAGTAACAGATTGATTATTATCATATTCCCCCGAAGCTCTTTCTGAAAAATAATCCACCTGCAAACCGGCAGATATTTTACCGGAAAGGCTCATTCCGCAAGCCAGACCCGTCATATCCCTTTTAAAATCGGCATATCCGAAATGTGAATAAACGGCTCCGAGAGATGCTTTTCCAGCCGGGATAATCAATCCGAGAGAACGGGTTCCAAGCTCACTGATATTGAATCTGTTTTCGTAGTTAAATCCAAAAGAGAATGTGTTATTATAAGCCAAAATTGCCTGATTGTGGAATGAAGACCAGAAACCGTTCTTCATGATACAGACATATCCTGTTCCTGCTTCACCTGCTCCGGCTGAAGGACGATATGGATCTCCCCCTGAAGCGGTTAAAGAGAAAAATATAAAAAAAACAGAAACAGATATTTTCAGCAGCGAGCTCAACTGTTTCAAAAAATATTACAGTACTAAGATAAAAAATATTTTAATACTATAAAAAAAGAAAGGAAAGAAATAACCGCAAAGGTTCAAACTGCCCCCCAACCCCCCTAAAGGGGGGCTAATTTCTGCACAAAAGTATAATCCTTCTTAACTATACAATTTAGTCCCCCTTTAGGGGAATGGACTCCGCCAGTTGGCGGAGGCCAGGGGGCGATCCTGCCTTGCGTTCTTTGTGGTTAAATGGGGAAAATAGTTAATTAGTTTTATATTGATATTTGACTGATTTCAGTTCCTCATTTGCCTGAACGATCTTTTTTTTGAGGGATTCCTTGTACTTTACAACCTCTGCCATTATTGCCTTATCACCTGTTGCAATAATCTGTGCTGCAAGGATCCCGGCATTCTGGGCGGCATTTACGCCCACTGTAGCAACAGGTATTCCCGGAGGCATCTGAAGAATAGAAAAAATTGAATCCACCCCTTCTAGCGAAGCCTTTATAGGTACACCAATAACAGGAAGAGGTGTCATTGCAGCAATCACACCCGGAAGATGAGCTGCCATACCTGCAGCAGCTATAATTACTTTTATTCCCCGCGCTTCAGCATTTTTTGCAAATTTTTCAACCTCTTCAGGCGTCCTGTGCGCTGAGAGTGCATTCATCTCAAAAGGTATCCTGAAATTATTTAGTATCTCTGCTGCTTTTTCCATAACAGGCAGGTCAGATGTACTTCCCATTATGATGCTGACGATCGGTTCCATTTAAAATAATTTAATTTAACTTGCTGATAAGGACAAAAATAAGCTATTATTTTCATATTTTCGCACCGGCTTACAATTCAACTATTACTTCATGAAAGAAATCCGGATACTTGATAAAAAGTTCAGGGAATTTTTAACTGAAAAGGTTATACAGCAGAGGATTGAAGAGCTTGCCACTCAGATAAATAACGATCTCTCAGGAAAGGAGGTGGTCTTTCTTGGTATTTTGAACGGAGCTTTTCTTTTTGCCGCTGATCTTTTCAGGCGTATCAACTTTCCAGCCAGGATATCATTTGTGAAGCTGGCTTCTTATCAGGGAACCGGCTCATCGGGATCAATCAAAGAGCTGATCGGCTGGAATGAAGATATCAAGAACAAAACGATCGTTATTGTTGAGGATGTTGTTGATACCGGCAATACTTTGGAACGGATAGTGGATGAGCTTGTTATAAGAAAAGCCTCGGAAGTAAGAATCGCTGCTATGCTTTACAAACCTGAGGCATATATTAAGGATATTTCTCTCGATTATGTAGGATTTGAAATACCAAACGATTTTGTGGTTGGCTATGGACTCGATTATGATGGATTCGGCCGTAATCTGACATCAGTATATGCATTAATTAAATAATTTGTAATTCGTAATTCTTAATTCGTAATTTAATTTGTCCTATGGTTAATTTTTTGATTTTTGGCCCTCCCGGATCAGGTAAGGGAACACAGTCAGTCAGACTGGCTGAGAAATTCAATCTTCTTCATCTTTCGACAGGCGACATGCTTCGGGCTGAGATTGCCGCCGGTACAGAGCTTGGTAAAAAGATGAGCCTTATTATGTCGAAAGGTGAATTGGTCCCCGATGAGGTGGTGATTGAAATGATAGCTTATAAGATAGATAACAGTAAAGGAACAGCTGGATTTCTCTTTGACGGATTTCCACGTACAGTTGCTCAGACTGTCTCTCTTGAAAAAATGTTAAATGAACGAGGCATGAAAATTGATCAGATGCTTGTTCTTGAGGTTGATCATGATGAGCTTGTTAAAAGATTAATAGCCAGAGCTGAGCTTTCAGGAAGGCCTGATGATAAAGATCCTGCAGTTATCGAAAACAGGATTGATGTTTATAAAGAAAAAACAGAACCGATAATTAATTACTGCAATCAGAAAGGGTTATATCAGCCTGTAAATGGAATGGGCACAATTGATGATATATTCAGGAGACTCTCTGATCATATGAAAAAACTGGTTTAGACCATTGTATTTGCCCCCCATCCCCCCTAAAGGGGGGCTAAAAAGTGGTAGGAATTATACCCCCTTTAGGGGGCAGGGGGCAACAAAAGGTGAAGAAGACTGTTAATCAGCTTAATTAAACTAGTGTTCCTTTCGTAATATATTACCTATGTCCGGATCAAACTTTGTAGATTATGTAAAAATTTATTGCCGCTCCGGTAACGGTGGCGCCGGATCAGCTCATTTCCGCAGGGAGAAATTTGAACCCAAAGGCGGACCCGACGGAGGTGACGGAGGCAGAGGAGGGCACATAATACTCAGAGGCAATGATCAGATGTGGACTCTTCTGCACTTAAAATATCAACGTCATATATTTGCAGAGAATGGTATCGGGGGTGGCAGACAACAGTCAACCGGAGCCGAAGGGAAAGATATAATAGTTCAGGTTCCTCTTGGCACAATAGCAAAAAACAGTGAAACAGGAGAACCAATTTTTGAAATAACAAAGAATGGTGAAGAAAAGATCCTTGCAAAAGGAGGAAGGGGAGGCCAGGGAAATGTCCACTTCAAATCACCAACCAACCAGACCCCACGATATGCCCAGCCGGGGGAACCCGGAATTGAAGAAGAATTTATACTTGAGCTTAAAATACTTGCTGATGTCGGACTCGTAGGGTTTCCGAATGCTGGTAAGTCAACTCTGCTGTCGGTAGTTTCTGCTGCCAGGCCTAAGATTGCCGATTATGCTTTTACTACGCTTGTGCCCAACCTCGGAATAGTCAGTTACAGGGATGATAAATCTTTTGTCATGGCAGATATTCCGGGCATTATTGAAGGAGCTCATGAAGGCAAGGGGCTGGGAATAAGGTTTCTTAGGCATATTGAAAGAAATTCGATGCTACTTTTCATGGTTCCTGCCGATAGCAGGAACATTAAAGGGGAATATGAAATCCTTATTAATGAATTAAAAATGTATAACCCGGAACTCCTCGATAAAAAGAGGGTTCTCGCAATCTCAAAAACTGATATGCTCGACGAAGAACTGATTAATGAGATAAAAAATGACCTTCCTGAAATTCCCAGGGTATTTATCTCCTCTTTGACGGGTCAGGGAATTATCACGCTTAAAGATATGATATGGAAAGTGCTTAACAATGACTGAAAAAACAGATGCTTGAACGACTTGACCAACAGCTTTTCTTATTTCTGAATTCCTTAAATTCACCATTCTGTGATCAGATGATGTATGCAATAAGCGGAAGATTAATATGGGTTCCGCTATATCTGGCCATTCTTATTTTTCTGGGTATTAAATACAAAAGGAGATTCCTTGTTATTATCATTTTTATAATTCTGGCTGCGACACTGACTGACCAGACATCTGTTATTGTTAAAAATCTTGTTCATCGTTTACGCCCCTGTCAGGAACCGTCTATTAAAGTGGTTGTCCATCTGGTAAATGGTGAATGCGGCGGACTTTACAGTTTTGTATCTTCTCACGCTGCAAACACATTTAATGCTGCTCTTCTCAGCCTGCTCTTTATAAAAAGAAGGTGGTATACAATAAGTATTCTTTTATGGGCAAGTGTTATTAGTTACAGCAGAGTCTACCTGGGTGTTCACTATCCGGGTGACGTGATATGCGGCGCTCTTCTCGGTACATTAATAGGCTGGGGTGTTTATAAACTTTATGTGCTGACTGACAATAGTATACTAAAGAATAAAACTTATTTTTATCCGGCACAAAATCGCCCCTCAACACATTAAGCTTTACTCCCATGTATTGCATAAATCTGGAATCGGACGACCCGTTTTTCAACCTTGCAATTGAAGAATCACTTCTTAAAAACAATAAAAATGAATATCTGATCCTGGGTATTAATAAACCTTGTGTCATTATAGGTAAGCATCAATCGGGGCACATGGAGGTCAATACAAAGTTTGTCAGTGAAAATAATATCCCGGTAATAAGAAGAATTTCCGGCGGAGGAACAGTATTTCATGATCAGGGGAACCTGAATTTCAGTTTTATCAGGCAAAGTGAGAGTGGCAAACAGGTAGACTTCAGGAAGTATACTCAACCGGTGATAGATTTTTTAAAATCCATGGGAGTTGAAGCTAGATTTGAAGGGAAAAATGATCTTAAAGTTGAAGGATTAAAGATATCAGGAAATGCAGAACATATTCATGGTAACAGAGTCCTTCATCATGGGACATTACTATTCAGCTCCTCTCTGGAAATGCTTCGGAATTCGCTGCGAAAAGACACATTATGCTATACCTCAAGGGCTGTTGTTTCAACCCCTTCATCTGTTATTAATCTGAATGAGAAAATGAACTGTTTCCGGGATATTAGTGAATTAAGGTCAGAAATGATGAACTATTTCCTGAGGAATTTTTCTGATAATTTTCCTTATATTCTTTCTCCTACTGATATCAGGCAAGCTGAATCTTTGGCTGATTCAAAATATAAAACCTGGGATTGGAATTGGGCTTACGGTCCGGAGTACACTTTTAAAAACAGTTTTGAAATAAATAAACTAAATCATTCCTGCGAACTATTTGTAAAAGATGGAATTATCCGGGAATGCTTCATTGAAGGGAGCGATCAGATGAAGATAGCTTCAAAAAAGCTAAAGGGTTGCAGGCATATGGTCGACGATTTATCGGAAACTTTAAGGAGAGAAAATATTTTTTTAACTAAAGAGGAGGTCTTTAATTTCTTTTAATTTGTTATTTTACCAAAGAGTTAATCAAGTACATCTCTGTGGTTCTCTGTGTCTTCTCCGTGTTTCTCTGTGTCAGTTCTTAAATTTTTTGTTACACAGAGGTACACTGAGGAGCACAGAAGTACACAGAGGAAGAATGAGTTATGATGGATATCTTTAAATCGATAATTGTTTGGTTCATAGGCATTTGCTGTGTCATTGTGACATTTCCGATAAACCTGATAGTCTGGTTACTTGCTTTGCCATTTGACAGGGATAGAACAGTTATCCACTGGTTCCTGATGTACGAGAGCCTGTTTCTTTCATTTTTAATACCAATCTGGACAATCCACATCGAGGGTAGAGAAAAAGCAATGAAAGGGACTACTTATGTTATCATTTCAAACCATCAGTCGTTACTCGATATTCTCCTGATGAACTGCCTCAGATTCAAATTCAAATGGATATCGAAAATTGAAAATTTTAATGTTCCTGTTATTGGCTGGTACTTAAAAATGGCTGAATATATTGTTGTTGATCGTGGAAATGAAGAGAGCAAACTCGAAATGCTTGAAAAATCTTTTAATTGTCTTAAAAAGGGGATTTCAATTATGATCTTCCCAGAGGGAACACGATCGCTGAACAATGAGATAGGGTTTTTTAAAAGAGGAGCTTTTCAGCTTGCATTACAGGCGAATGTTCCAATCCTGCCCGTTCTGATTGACGGTACTGGAGGGATTCTTCCAAAACATGGAATGATTTTCGGGAGTGGGCATCAAATTAATATAAATGTGCTGGATCCGGTTAATCCTGCTAATTTTGATACTGATAATCCGGATAATATTGCACTGCAATTCAGTCTGTTGATGACATCCGGGTTAAATGAATTAAGAGCTCAAAATAGTTCCCGGTGACACAAAGTATATCATATCGAAGAATGCTCAGCAAGATGCGTTATTATAGCTATCAGAATGGTCTGATATATCATCATGTTAACCAGGAAGGCGGATGGGAAAGTCACCAGGAGCACTGCAGGAGTTTTATCCTCAAAGCATTGGAATTATACAAGCCTGAAAAGATAACCATTCTTGGCAGCGGTTGGCTTCTTGATCTGCCCTTTGCAGAGTTGATTGAGAGAACCGGCAGAGTCTGCCTCATTGATATAATTCATCCACCGGATGTGATCAGTCAGGTCGGAAGTTATACGAATGTTGAGTTAATAGAACAGGATGTAACGGGAGGATTAATTGAAGAGGTATGGCAAAAGACTGGGAAATTCTCGGTTTTTAAGAAGCTAAAATCGCTTGAGAATATTATTGTACCTGAATTTAAGCCTGATGGGGATCCCGGAATGGTCATTTCACTGAATATCCTTACCCAGCTCGAATCACTCCTTTTGGACTTTTTAAAAAAGAGATCAAAAATTAAGGAAGAAGAATTTAACCTTTTCAGAACTGAAATACAGAGGAAGCATATTGATTTTCTCAGGAAGCACAGGTCAGTTCTTATTACAGATTATGCTGAAGTTATCACAGACAGGTCAGGAAGCGTTAAGACAATTCCAACTTTGGTAACTGATCTTCCGCCAGGCCAGTTTACTGAAGAATGGACATGGAATTTTGATCAGACAGGAGCTGATCTGTACAACAGCAGAAGTCAGTTCAAAATTGTTGCCTTAATAACCTGAAATAATGAATAAGGGCCAGCTTAAATTATGTTAAATTCAGAAATAAGAAGGTCCAAGCTAAATATTTGTTAGTTTCAAGGTTTTTAAAACTAATTGGATGTCTGTAATCATGAATAAAACAATAATTGCTTTATTTGTCTTTACCCCCTTCCCAACCTTCCCCCACGGGGGAAGGAGTACGCTGAAAGGCTTTTCCCCCTTGGGGGAAACAGGAAAGGGGGTTATTCAAAGAAAAAGTTTGAACATTAACATTAAGAATAAGTTTATTCCTTTTTGAAGATTAATAAGATGGAATTTTATGAATAACATCAAATTGACTAATAATTCAGGCAAGATAGAATTAAAACGGGAGTTAGGTCTCGCTGCAGCAGTAGCTATTGTTGTTGGTAATTGTATCGGTTCAGGCATCTTTACATCTGCAGCCTCTTTAGCTGCAGCATCGAATCCTAGAACCGCTATAATTGCCTGGATAATTACCTCTGCAGGGTCATTGCTGATTGCCTTAAGTTTTGCAAGTCTCGGTACAGCTATGCCAAGAACAGGGGGACCAATTGTTTATACAAGGGCTGCTTTTGGTGATTTTGCAGGTTTCTTAATTGCCTGGACATACTGGATAGGAGCATGGGTAGGAAACGCAGCAATCATTACGGCATTTATGCTCTATTTCACTTATTTCGTTCCTGGCACGACCACACCCATATTGGCATTCTTAATCACTTCAGGAGTACTATGGTTTTTCACAATAATAAACATACTTGGTGTTAAAGGAGCCGGCCGGGTAAGCATAATAACCACGATACTGAAGGTAGGTGCCCTGGTTGTATTTGTAATAATTGCCGCATTGCATTTTAACCCTGCGATGCTTGGAACAGTATCAAGTGTAAAGGTCTCAGGAATGAATACGTTACCGGCAGCAATTGCGATCGCACTCTGGGCTTTTGTAGGAATCGAAAGTGCAACAGTTCCTGCAGGGGAAATAAAAAATCCCCAAAAAAACATCAGAAAAAGCACAATATATGGTACTTTAATTGCAGCTGCCGTGTACATTATTGTTTCGGTAGTGGGTATGGGTGTCCTGGATCAGTCAACACTGGCAGTATCCAATGCACCTCTTGCAGATATAATTAACAAAGCTACAGGTGGCAACTGGGGTGGAAACTTTGTTGCATTCGGAGCAATTATATCTACACTTGGTGCTTCCTCAGGCTGGATATTAACCACTGCAAGGAGTGCTTTTGGCGCTTCTCAGGATAAACTTTTTCCGGAGATGTTCAGTAAAATACATCCAAAGTATCTGACTCCGGTTACTTCTCTTATAATAAGCGGTTTGGCAGCTAATATCCTTCTTATTTTGAACTATATGGGGACATTAAGTTCAGCTTTTAATTTTATGCTGTTACTCGCTACCCTGGCATTTTTACCTGCTTATGCTTTTTCAGCAGCAGCGGATATTGTGCTGCTGAAGAATCATTCATCACATTTTAATCTTTTCAGTTTTCTGAAAAATTCCTTCTTTGCCTTGCTTGCTTTTGGATATTCTATATATGCAATTTATGGAACTGGAGCAAAGGTTGTTATGTACGGGTTTATACTTATGCTGGCCGGTATTCCGGTATATCTTTTCATGATGCTCCAGAATAATAAGAAAGACAAAATGGTTGATAACTTAAGGAAGAATGCCGGAGTCATTAATTAATTAAATGCCTCCGGCATTAATCTATTATGTTGATATCTTATGAGCGCCGGTACAGTAAGATGAGTAAAACTGATGCTTCCTGATGTCTTTTATCAACATTTTTTCTGAAATCTTAATTACCATTTAATCAGCTAAATATTTTAGGTACAGCCTGATTACGACTTTTGCAGTGCTAAAAATCAATCCGATTGTTGAAAAATTGACAAAAAACGACTGTTGTAAATAGTTATATTTGCGCAAAATTTCTGCAAAATGTCAGTAGGGTATTCAGAAGAGCATATAAAAACACTTGAGTGGAGAGAACATATCCGCCTTAGGCCAGGTATGTATATCGGGAAACTTGGCGATGGGTCTTCCCAGGATGATGGTGTTTATGTACTTCTCAAAGAGGTTATGGATAATGCCCTCGACGAGTACATGATGGGGTATGGTAAGAAAATAGATGTCTCCATCAATGGGAAAGAGGTCAGAGTTCGAGATTGGGGCCGGGGAATACCTCTTGGTAAAGTACTTGATGCTGTATCCAAAATGAACACAGGGGCGAAATATGATTCAAAAGCATTCAAAAAATCAGTAGGCCTTAACGGAGTCGGTGTTAAAGCAGTGAATGCCTTATCCAGTAAATTTATAATAAGGTCAATTCGTGAGGGACAGGTTAAGGTAATTGAATTTGAACACGGAAGAACTGTAAAAGACTATCCACTTGAACCAACCAGTGAGGAAAATGGAGTTGAGGTGATATTCCAACCCGATGAAGAAATGTTCGGCAACTACTATTACATTTCGGAATACGTAGATACGATGCTGAAAAACAATGTTTACCTTAACTCCGGACTGGTAATCAACTTTAATGGGAATAAGTTCTTCTCTCGGAACGGACTGGTTGATCTGCTTAACGAGGACATGAGCAAAGAAGGTCTCTATCCGATCATTCATCTTACCGGTGAGGATATTGAGATAGCATTCACTCACGGACTGCAATATGGAGAAGATTATTACAGTTTTGTCAATGGTCAGAATACAACTCAGGGCGGAACCCATCTTATTACCTTCAGGGAAGCGATTGTGAAGACTATCAGGGATTTCTATAAAAAAGATTATGACCCTTCCGATATACGATCATCAATAATTGCTGCTATCAGCATAAAGGTTGAAGAGCCAATCTTTGAATCGCAGACAAAGACAAAACTTGGATCGAAAGATATGGGGCCCGAGGGACCATCGGTCAGGAATTTCATCAGCGAGTTTATTAAGAAGCAATTAGATGATTTCCTGCATAAAAACCCTGAAACAGCAAGAATCATTCTTAAAAAAATTCAGGACTCAGAGAAAGAAAGAAAAGCTATTTCATCGATCCAGAAACTTGCGAGGGACAGGGCAAAGAAAGTGAGTTTGCATAATAAGAAGCTGAGAGATTGCCGGACACATTATAATACCAATGATGCAAACAAACTTGATTCGACTATCTTCATTACAGAAGGCGACTCGGCAAGCGGTTCGATTACCAAATCGAGAAATGTGGAGACACAGGCAGTCTTCAGCCTGCGAGGCAAGCCTCTTAACTCATTTGGGCTGACCAAGAAGATCGTATATGAGAATGAAGAATTTAACCTGCTTCAGGCTGCACTCAATATCGAAGACGGGATCGAAAACCTGAGATATAATAATGTTGTGGTTGCTACTGATGCAGATGTTGATGGTATGCATATCAGGCTTCTTCTGCTCACATTCTTCCTTCAGTTCTTTCCCGACCTGGTAAGAAAAGGACATGTTTATATTTTGCAGACACCTCTTTTCCGTGTCAGGAATAAAAAAGAAACAAGATATTGTTATTCTCCCGATGAGAAAGCCAGGGCATTGAAAGCCCTGGGTCCAACTCCGGAAATAACACGATTTAAAGGACTGGGTGAGATTTCTCCTGATGAGTTCAAAAACTTCATCGGAAAAGATATGAGACTCGAACCGGTAAGGATGAAGAAAAACGACTCTGTCAATGGTTTCCTTGAGTTTTTTATGGGCAAGAATACACCTGACCGGCAGGATTTCATCATCGAAAACCTGAGAATTGAAGAAGATATTGTCGAAGAGGAAAAATAGAAAAAAGATTTTAATGAAGTGTGAATTTATTTATGGAAGAAGAGAATCTTGAAATTCGCAACACTGACGGAAAAGAAACTGTTCCGCCGGGACCGATAGCTCTTCATTCCGTAACAGCTTTATCGGGCATGTATCAGGACTGGTTCCTTGATTACGCATCGTATGTGATTCTCGAAAGGGCTGTGCCGCACCTTCACGATGGACTGAAGCCTGTGCAGCGCCGTATACTCCATTCAATGAAGAGAATGGATGACGGGCGTTATAATAAAGTGGCAAATATCATCGGTCATACGATGCAGTTCCACCCTCACGGCGACGCTTCAATAGGTGATGCACTTGTTCAGCTCGGACAAAAAGATCTGCTGGTTGACGCTCAGGGCAACTGGGGAAACTTACTTACCGGTGATGGTGCTGCAGCGCCAAGATACATTGAAGCCAGATTATCAAAATTTGCACTTGAAGTAGTATTTAACCCTAAAACAACAGAGTGGAAGTTATCATACGACGGACGAAATAAAGAACCTGTCACTCTGCCGGTGAAGTTTCCTCTGCTCCTGGCCCTGGGCGTGGAAGGTATCGCTGTAGGTCTTGCATCAAAAATTCTTCCACATAATTTTAATGAGCTTATCGATGCCACAATAGATTACCTCCAGGGGAAAGACTTTGTTATTTATCCTGATTTCCCGACCGGGGGTCTGGTCGATGTTTCAAAGTATAACGACGGACAGAGGGGTGGAGTAATTAAGGTAAGAGCGAAGATTGAGAAGGTCGATAAAAAAGCTCTTATTATAACTGAGATACCATTTGGAAAAACGACCACTTCCCTTATTGAGTCAATCATAAAGGCAAATGAGAAAGGGAAGATCAAAATCAGAAAGATAGATGATAATACATCGGCAAATGTCGAGATAGTTGTTCATTTAATCCCGGGTGTATCGCCTGACAAAACAATCGATGCGCTTTATGCGCTTACCGATTGTGAATATTCAATCTCGCCAAATACTTGTGTCATTGTCGATGATAAACCCTCATTTATGGGGGTTAGTACCATACTTAAACATTCTGCTGACAGGACAGTTGCCCTTCTGAAAAATGAACTTGAGATAAGGCTTAATGAACTCAGGGAAGAATGGCAT
Organism: Bacteroidales bacterium; assembly: GCA_050014255.1. GTDB lineage: Bacteria > Bacteroidota > Bacteroidia > Bacteroidales > VadinHA17 > LD21. Next base: position 44,813 of record JBEKDR010000013.1, read on the forward strand.
ATGTCGTCTCTTGAGAAGATATTCATCGAGGAGCGGATTTACCACGATATCGAAGAGTGTGAAACATGGGAAGCCGTAATAGAAGCAATTGACAAAGGGCTTGATCCGTTCAAGAAACTTCTGCTGAGGGAAGTAACCAGGGAGGATATAATACAGCTTACTGAAATCAAGATCAAGCGAATATCGAAATTCGATGTGAAGAAAGCAGATGAACATATAAAAGGAATTGAAACTGAGCTTGAAGAGGTAAAAAATCATCTTCGAAATATTGTTCCGTTCGCGATCAACTATTTCCGGCAGATAAAGAAGAAGTATGGCAAGGGAAAGGAAAGAAAAACGGAGCTAAGAAGTTTTGATACAATTGAAGCCACCAAGGTAGTGGCCAGTAATGCAAAACTCTACATAAATTATAAGGAAGGGTTTATCGGGACCGGACTGAAAAAAGATGAATTCATCTGCGATTGCTCCGATATAGACGATGTTATCATTATCAGAAAAGACGGAGTGTATCTTATAACAAGGGTGGCCGATAAGGTATTTGTAGGCAATGATATACTCTACGCTCAGATCTTTCTTAAAAATGATGAACGTACTATTTATAATATTGTTTATCAGGATGGCAAGGACGGACCTATGCTTGCAAAACGGTGTGCCATCTCAGGTCTTACACGCGATAAGGAATATAATCTTACGAGGGGGGCACCAGGATCGAAAATTGTGTATTTAAGTGCAAATCCGAATGGAGAGGCAGAAGTGATTAAAGTACATCATAAACCGAAGGCAAGGCTTAAGAAACTTATGTTCGAATTTGATTTTGGGCAGTTGAACATAAAGGGAAAATCCTCAATGGGCAATATACTTACAAAGAATGCAGTACATAAAATAAGTCTGAAAGAAAAAGGACTCTCAACCCTCGGAGGAAGGAAGATCTGGTTCGACGATGCAGTTTTCAGACTTAATGTTGACGGCAGAGGGATTTTCCTTGGAGAATTCAGCGCCGATGATAAAATCCTGGTAATTACAAAAAATGGCTATTTCAGAATCGCCGGTTTTGATCTGTCAAACCATTTTGAAGACAACATCCTCATAATTGAGAAATACCGGACCGGGAAAGTTTATTCAGTTATTTACTGGGATGCTGAGCAGAAATATTATTATGTGAAACGGTTCACAATAGAAGAATCCGAGAAACCACTTTGTTTTATAAATGAAGATCCTGAATCAAAACTTATCAGCCTCACGGAGGTAGAATATCCCCGTTTTGAAATATATTTCGGAGGCAAGCATAAGGGAAGAGATAATGAGATTATTGAAGTTGCTGAATTTATAGGAGTGAAGAGCTACAAAGCAAAAGGGAAGAGGATGACAAGCTATATGGTGGAAAATATTCAGGAAATTGAACCCGTCATTAAAAAAGAGGTCGAGATACCAAAGGAAGAAAAAACGGATGAAGAATCCCAGCAACCATTTCTCCAGGACGATCCTGCACAGATGAAGCTCGAGTTATGATGGCCAAAAACCAAATTATCTATATAATTGGATTCATGGGAAGCGGTAAAACGACCGCAGGAAAAAAACTGGCATCACTTCTTGGCTGGTCATTTATCGACCTCGATAAAAAGATTGAAGAACAAGCCACCAAAACTATTCCGGAAATCTTTTCACAAAATGGCGAAGACTATTTCCGGAGCATTGAAGCACAGCTTCTTAGAAAGCTTAAGTCCTGCTCAAATACTGTAATTTCGACCGGTGGCGGAGCACCATGCTACAGTGATAACATGGATTTTATGACTAAAACCGGGTTGACTCTCTACCTGAAACTCACGCCGGCAGAATTGAAAAGCCGTCTCTCAAAATCAAAAGGTGAAAGGCCCCTGATAAAAAATTTAGATCAGGAGAAACTGCAGTATTTTATTGAGGAAAAACTTGCAGACCGTGAAAAATGGTATAACAGGTCTGACATTACTGTTGAGGGAATTGATCTTGATATCAATCTGTTACTGTCTCTTGTTAAATCAAAACTGAACATATGATTTCCCCATCCTTTCTTTTGCGCTCTCTGTGGTTAAAAAGGACTTTTTCAACACCGCGAAAGGCTGGGAAGGGAGTGAAAACTATTTGAGCAATTAATGTTTTATTAATGATTCCCGATAATCTTATAATTTAAATTGTTAATTTAGTATGTTATAATTTGTAACGAGGCAATTTATGAGAGATAAGTTACGTACTCTCCCTGGAATTGAACCAGGGGAGGAGTCAATGGTATCAATGCTTCTGATACAATCGGTCTTTCTGGGGATTTTTATCGGAGCATTTGATATTACGGCCCATACCCTGTTACTCTCGACTTTTAGCGAAAAAATGATGGCCCGGGGATATATTGTTTCCGGAATTGCCGGTATTATCCTTATTTCGTTTTATTCATTTCTTAAGACAAAATTGCAATTCAAAAACTTCGCAATCATTAACCTTATTGTTATAACGGGATTGACTCTCTTCCTTTGGTTTGCATTGATTTTTTCACCGGCAAAATGGATAATATTCATAGTGTTTATAATGTTCGGACCTCTGAATATCCTGGTATTGTACGGTTTTTGGGGAACCGCTGACCGGTTATTTAACAGGAGACAGGGGAAAAGATTATTACGGCTAGCCGATACAGGACTGATCATCGGAATTATTATTATTTCTTTCGCCATTCCGGTAATAATGTCTTTTAAATTTCATTCACACACCATTTTACTTTTCGGTGGATCTTCTGTGTTTATTGCGACCATTATCCAGAGTGTCATCGGCAAACGGTTCAGTCTGGCTCCCATTGAAAGTGAGCAATATTCTGAAAAACCTGATAAGATAATACCTCTTTTAGCTATTTTTCGTGAAGACCTTTATGTCAGAACTATAACCAGTTTTGCAGCTCTTTCGGTTTTAGCTGCATTTTTCATTCAGTATTTGTTCATGGCTGTTACAAGGGAGCAATATCCTGTTGCAGAAGATATGGCGGGTTTTCTAGGCTTTTTCACAGGCAGCATGATGATCTTGATCCTGTTCGTAAAACTGCTTGTATTTCCATACATTCTTCATAACTATGGGCTTCGGACCTGTCTTATGATTTCACCGGTACTAATTGCTGTTATTACTGCAATAGTAATACCAACTGGTCTGATCATGGGTTATAGCCCTGAAACAACAAGCGGATTCTTGATATTCTTCCTTCTTCTTGCATTTAGCAGGCTCATTTCAAAATCGCTGAAAGACTCAGTGGAATTTCCATCATTAAAAGTCATTGATCAATCAATTGATAAAAAAGTAAAATCCGGGATCCGGTCTGGAATGGCCGGAACCGTGAATGAAATAGCTGTAATTTTTTCGGGACTTATCCTGACAGGACTTGGTCTTTTCAGCTTTATGAAGCTTATTCATTTTTCGCTGCTTCTGTTTATCATTGTCATAATTTGGTTGTTAGTTGCGCTCAGGTTATTCAGGGAGCACAGAAAATCCATAGTAAGAGCAATTGAAATAAAGGTCGGGGAAGGATCACGAACCGATATCTCAAATAAACAGTGTACTTTAAAAAACAGATATACTGCTTTTATAGACTTCAGAACTGATTATTTTAGTCTTATATCGGGTGATTTTTCAGTTTTGAATAAAATAAGGAGTAAATGGTATTATGAAGAAATAATCGCCCATGCCTGCTCAAAAAAAGATATAAACCTGTTGCCGGTCCTGAAAAAAACTGCAAGTAATACCGACCTTGATGAAGGAATCAGACAGCAATCCTCTGAGGTAATTGATATGCTGCAGAAGCATTCTGCTTCTCTTAAGTCTGATAATGAAAAAATCAGTGAAGCAATAAAAATTCTTTCTGGTTCAAGAACGCCTCAGACATCGGAAATTCTTAGACTTTTAAGGGATAACTCTGTTGAATCCAAAAAACTGGCAATTTATATGATTGGTAAATTCCGGTTAGCTGACTTATTATCAGAAGTATGCGGATGCATGAGCATCCCGGGATTGATAAAAGATGCCTTTGAAGTTTTAAAAACTTTTGGATCGGTCGCGGAAGATGAATTGGTCAGGTTTTATTTTATCACATCCGGAAACACAAAATTAAGCAAAACAATATTGCAGCTTTTAGGGAAAAACTGCACCGGAGAAACAATAGGATTCCTGTTTTCCCGTCTCTGGTCAAATTCAAGGCAACTAAAGGAGATTGTCGTAAAATGTCTTATTGACTGCGGATTCAAACCATCTGAGGAAGAAAAACAACGGCTTAATCAACTGATTTCTGAAGTAATTGGTTCAATTACCTGGAATCTTTCTGCGAAGATCGCTCTTGAGAGAGATAATGATAATTTCCTGCTCGACAAAATTAACCGGGAAATAGACAGGTGGAACAAATTTCTTTATAATATTCTGTCAATCACCTATAATTCAGGGTCTATCGACTTGATAATGGAGAATATCGGAAGTGAAACTTTTGAGAGTACCACTTACGCACTTGAAATTGCAGATATTTTAGTTTCTGATTCAATAAAACCAAAGTTGATTTCTCTTCTTGATGTTGTTCCTGATGAGGATAAAATCAAGAACTTGTTTCAATTTTTCCCCGGCGAGATTCCTGTACGTAAAAAACTTCTTGAAGATATAATTAACCGTGATTATAATCTCATTAGCTTATGGACCAAAGCCTGTGCGCTGAGAAGTATTAACCGGATTGAAGGTGATGACATGGCTGAATCGGTAACCGCTCTTCTTTTCAGTCCTGAAGAATTAATTCAGGAAGAGTCTGCAAACCTGATTGCGAGGTCAAATCCTGATCTCTTTAAATCGGCTTCAGAGAGAATTCCTGATTCAATAAAAGCCCGACTTGACAAAATCATAAATGGAACGACAGATAAAGAAGAATTTCTTTTCGAAAAGATGCGATTCCTTTCAGAAAAAATTGGAATAATTACTGAAGATGAGTTGTTGTCAGTAGCCACTGAAATGAAGTATATTAAAAACTTTGACAGGGAATCCCTTTTATCTTCAGAAGGCTTTTTCGTGTGGCCATTGTATGATGACAATGGGACTAATGAAGTTCATGTGGTTTACAATGGAGAGATAGAAAGACTGGTCCTGAAGTATCAGAGCGGGCTGAATCTCTCTTTCTACTTTTTACCTTTTAGTGCAGTCGAAGATTATCATTTTCAGTTTCCCGACAAGTCATTTGAGATTCTGAAATATATAGATATTAACGAAGAATGACCCGAGCTAAACTGATTAAAGAATAAAGTTGTTATAAAGAATAAAAGAAAATGACTATCAGTAATCAATAATAAGAAGTTACAAACAAAATAATATTAATTTTATAATGATAAATTCAGGGTACTTCCATTTTGTTGCATTTTACCCCCTTTCCCGTTTCCCCCAGGGGGGAAAGGCTTTACATGGCGCTCCTTCCCCCCTGGGGGAAGGTTGGGAAGGGGGTCATAAATATTTAAGCAATTGTTGTTTTATTCAAGATTACCGATACTCAATTAAAAGAAAATATTGATGGACAGGAAAAATGTCAATCCCTACCCCGGACTAAGGCCCTTTACTCCTGAAGAGAGCAATCTGTTCTTCGGACGGGAAACTGAGTGCGATGAGGTAATCTCAAAATTACTGAAGAACAGATATATTACTGTTATTGGCGCCTCAGGAACCGGCAAATCATCTCTGATCTATGGTGGTGTTCTGCCAAAACTGATGAATTCAAAAATCGGGGAATCCTCAACCTGGAGGATTGTTTCTTTCAGGCCGGGGAACGACGCATTCGGTAATCTCGCCGGTGCATTATCAAATGTGACAGCGGATGCGGGGCAGAAAAGGATTGAACGAGAGATAATTTTTTCTCAACTTCTTGAAAACCCGGGTAGTTTTTCTGATGTCATAAAGGAATACCTCGTGAAAAAAGATGACAATGTCATTCTGTTAATTGATCAGTTTGAAGAAATTTTCAGATACTTTTCACCCCGGAAATCAGAGACTTCTCAATCAGCTGCCATTAAATTTATTGATTTTCTGGTAAACTCAGTCGCAAATCCTGAAATGAATATTTTTATAATTGTTACGATGTGTTCTGAGTACATCGGCGAATGCTCACATTATAAGGGTCTTACCAGACTGGTCAACAACAGCAATTATCTTGTCCCCGAGATGGGAACAGAAAATTTAAGGGAAGTAATAGAGAGACCTGTTAATTATGCCGGAGCAAAAATTGACCCGGCGCTTGTCGAAACGCTCTTAAATGACATAAAAAACCGGTCTGACCAGCTTCCTGTTTTGCAACACACCATGATGAGGATATGGGCCCGCTGGCAGGAACTCGATGAGCCTGACAGACCGCTAAACAAAGCCGATTACGATTCAATTGGTACAATCAGTGATGCTGTTTCACAACATGCGGATGAAGTTTATGATGAACTTAACCAGCACGAAAAAGAGATCTGCGAGATATTATTTAAAACTATTACGAGGAAAGGATCAGATAATAAAGGTATCCGACATCCTTCTGATATTATAACAATAAGATCAGTTGCGGAGTGTTCAGAGAAGGAATTATTTGATGTTATTGAAAAGTTCAGGAGCTCGTCACGATCCTTTATCACACCACAGAAGGATGTCATTCTGAATGATAGTTCTGTAATCGACCTTCAAAACAATTGTATTATCCGTTTATGGGATCGCCTTAAGGATTGGATTGATAATGAAGATTCTTCAATGAAGATGTATTTACAAATATCAGAAGCATCTGCTCTTTATCAGCAGGGGAAGGCCGGTTTATACAGGCCCCCTGACCTGCTACTTGCAATAAACTGGCGGGATCAGTTTAATCCAACGCTCTCATGGGCAGTTCAATACAATCCTGCTTTTGAAAGAGCGATGGTTTACCTTCGGACAAGTGAAAAGGCATATCTTGAAGAAGAACAAAACAGGATCAGGCAGCAAAAACGGAAAATGAAGAGAACCAGGTTTATTACAAGGATTCTTGGAACTGCCGTTTTAGTGGCTGTGGGATTCATACTCTTTGAAAATGTTCAGAAATTAACTGCTGAAAGGCAGAGTGTTCTTGCAGAAAAACAGAGGATGGATGCCGTAAAAGAAAAAGCGATAGCTGATTCATTTGCTGTTATTGTTCTTAAACGGAAGATCATTTCAGATTCAACTGCTGCAGCTTCCATTCAGGATGCTGAGGAGGCAAGAAAGCTGAAAATTGTTGCAGATGTTCAAAAATCTTTGGCTGAGAAAAAAACTGAAAAGGCATTGCATCTTAAAAATATTGCCGAAGAACAAAGAGATGGAACCCAGCGTCAGAGGATGATTTCTATTGGAAAGGCAATGTCGCTCAAATCATTACAAATGACGGGCCAAAAAGACCTTCAGACACTTCTGGCTTATCAGGCCTATCTGTTTAATAAAAGAAATAACGGACCTGAAAATGATGCCGATATTTATGCCGGTTTATATAATGTCGCTCTCCAGTATGGTAATATTAATTTTAAGTCGTTCAAAGGACATACCGGAGAAATTAAGAGTATAGCATTTGTACCGGGGAAAAACGAATTTTATACTTCGGGAAATGATGGAAAGGTACTGAAATGGTCACTTGAGAAAAAAGATCAGACACTTCAGGTCATTTATTCAGGAAGTGATATTATAGAGGTTTTAGCCGTCAGTCCGGATGCTTCGTGGCTTGCATGCGGAAGTTCAAACTCCGCTATAAGGATGATCCCGTTAAAAGGGAACGATATCGGTTATGAGATGAATGGTCATAAGGGAGGAATAAAATCGCTTATCTTTTCGTATGACGGGAAATATCTCTATTCAGCTGCTCTCGACGGGAAAGTGCTTAAATGGGACATTGCCGCGAGGACCAGTGTTAATGTCTCTACCGGTTTGATGGAAATAACATCAATTGACATCTCCACCAAAGGGAACTATCTTGCCGGTATAAGCGCCGATGGCAATGTTATTGTCTGGAATCCCGAAAAAACCCCGGATAATTTCAGAATTGAAACGGCCGGGAAAAATATTAAAGTGGTTAAGTTCAATCCCGAAAATAATCTTCTTGCAATAGGTGATGCCGAAGGAACTGTCCAGCTCTGGGATATTAACCTGCATAAAAAGATTTCAGAGGTGAAAGCCCACGATGGGCAGATTAATGATATTCAGTTTAATACAACCCTGAAGCAGATGGCAACCGCTGGCAATGACAAAAAGCTTAAAATATTTAATATCAAGGATCCGGCCGACCTTACGGAACCACCTGTCACATTAACTGATAATGAAGGTTTTGTTCTTGTAATGCAATTCAGCCCCGACGGGCAAATTATTGTTTCAGGCGAATCAGAAGGAAGTGATAACCTTATCAGCCGGCCATCACATGCTGACTATCTGGTTCATGATATATGCAATATGATCTCAAGGAACATGACTCAGGAAGAATGGAATGTTTATGTTGGAAAAGATATTCCTCTTGAAAAGACCTGTCCCAATAGAAGTTATAATATTAAAGTAGAACCGATAACCTCATTAAGGAAATAAAAACTTGAAATCACTAAATTCTATTAGCTAGTAGTGTTAGACTTCAAAATTTAGATAAAGGAAATTATCTTTATTTGTCTATAAATCACCCCCTTTCATTTTCCCCCAAGGGGGAAATGTACACCGCAGAAGATAGGCTCCTTCGTTAAAATTGCCTACCAGGCAATTTCTTAACGCTCGGCCTCCTTCCCCCGTGGGGGAAGGTTGGGAAGGGGGTTAATAAACTAAAAGGGAAAGAAGACAGCTGTACTGAAACACCTCTCTTGTAAGAACTTTACTCTTTCTTTTTTAGAGATTCATTTCCCTTGTTTAGTATTCTAAATTTACATTCCTATATCCGGATTTCCTAATTTTGACTAAATTTGACACCGATTTAGTACCCTGAACATGGGTACTTTATTTTTGTTTAATATTTATTTAGATTTAAGATAATGAAGAACAGAAAGACTTTACTGATGATACTCGATGGCTGGGGAATCGGAGATGGTTCAAAAGCTGATGTAATTAGTCAGGTTCCAACCCCCAATCTCACATATTATAAAAACAATTATCCGAATTCCAGGCTTCATGCATCCGGGGAGGATGTCGGATTGCCCGACGGACAGATGGGAAATTCCGAAGTAGGTCATCTGAATATCGGAGCCGGAAGAGTCATTTATCAGGATCTTGTCAAGATAAATAAGGAATGCAAGACAGGTGATATAAAAAAGAATAAGGTTTTGACAGATGCATTCTCGTACGCCCGCGATAATAACAAACAGGTTCATTTCATGGGGTTGCTGTCCGACGGAGGTGTTCATTCCCTTGATAAACATCTTTATTACCTGTGCGACATGACAATGGATTATGGATTAAAAAATGTGTTCATTCATGGGTTTGGCGACGGTCGCGATACAGATCCCCGCAGTGGAATTGGATATATGAAGAATCTTCTGGATCATCTTAAAAAGTCTAACGGGAAAGTCGCTTCATTCGTAGGAAGGTTCTATGCAATGGATCGTGATAAAAGATGGGAAAGGATAAAAGAGGCATACGACCTGATAGTAAGCGGGACAGGTGCTCCGACAAGGAATATAATAGATGGTATGCAGAAATCATATGATGCCGGGGTTACTGATGAATTCATGAAACCTGTTGTTGTTACTGATAATAACGGCAAACCTGTCGGACTGGTGAAAGAAGGTGACGTAATCGTTTTCTTTAATTTCAGGAATGACAGGGCAAAGGAACTGACTATTGCCCTTACTCAAAAAGATATGCCTGAGAACGGGATGAAGACCATTCCATTGTACTATTGCACCATGACACCCTATGATGCTACCTTCCAGGGACTTCATATCATATATCCAAAAGATAATGCTGATAACACTATAGGAGAGGTGCTTGCCGCGGCAGGTAAGCATCAGCTCAGAATTGCGGAAACCGAAAAATATGCCCATGTTACCTTCTTCTTTTCCGGTGGAAGGGAGGAGAAATTCAAAAACGAAGAAAGAATTATGATTCCTTCCCCCAAAGTTGCAACATACGATCTGCAGCCGGAAATGAGTGCTTACAGTGTTACAGAAGCTGTTATTAAAGCAATTGAATCAGAAAAGTTTGATTTCATCTGTCTTAATTTTGCCAATGGCGACATGGTTGGCCATACCGGTGTTTATGAAGCAATTAAAAAAGCTGTTGCAACTGTCGACGAGTGCGCAGGGACTGTAATTAAATCAGCACGCAAGTTTGGTTATGACGTTCTGGTGATTGCTGACCATGGGAATGCAGATAAGGCATTAAATGAAGACGGATCGCCAAATACCGCCCATTCGCTGAATCCGGTTCCAAGTATCCTTATAAGTGATGACTATAAAAAGATAAATGAGGGAATCCTTGCAGATGTTGCACCTACGTTGCTGAAAATAATGGGTATTCCCATACCAAAGGATATGACCGGGAAAATACTTGTGTAAACCCGTCCCCCTTTGAGTATTAGCCCCCCGACCCCCCTAAAGGGGGGCAAAAAATTATGCTGCGAATCAACGATACCATATTCAGTTTCGATATCCTCGAAAAAAAATTCAGATGCAATCTACCTGAATGCCTTGGAAATTGCTGTCGTTATGGTGATTCAGGTGCCCCTTTAAGCGCTGATGAAGTTCATATTCTCGAAAATATCCGCGATAAAGTAAAACCATATCTGAGACCGGAAGGCATCGCAGCAATTGAGGTGAAAGGAACAAGTGTCACTGATTTTGAGAATGAAAATGTAACTCCCCTTATAGGCAATGAAGAATGTGCCTATACAAATAAAAAAGATAATATCTTCTTTTGCGCGATAGAGCAGGCATGGTCGGATGGTAAAATCTCATTCAGAAAACCATTGTCATGCCACCTCTTTCCTGTTCGCATTAAATATTATTCTGATTTCAGAGCCGTCAATTATGAAGAATTGGCAATCTGCTCCGTGGCGCGTACGTCAGGTGAGAGGGATGGTTTGTTTGTGTATGAATTCCTTAAAGAACCTTTAACAAGAGCTCTCGGCGAAGAACTCTACAACGACCTATGTATTGCAGCAACTGAATTCAGGAAGAATAAAACTTTGAAGTAGTATTTCCAATAGTTTAAGTAATGTTCAACAAAAAGCCGAACTTATTTCACAAATTTGTGAATGTAAAATGAAGATTCCTCATTCCACCGCCGACTGGCGGTTCCATTCGGAATGACAACTCATTTTTGATACGAGGTGTAGTTGAGGCGGTTCGCACGTGCGAACCGCCTCAACTACACCTGTCATTCCCTTAATCTCCTGTCATTCCGAGCGTTAGCGAGGAATCTCCTTATCCAATTCCCCTTTTCACTTTGAGTAACCCCGGTTATTTGAAATCCCCCATAATATGTACATACCATGTTTTGTGACTGAGACACAAGTGCCAGATAATGTTTAGATTATGAAATATTGTCATGATTTTGCGTTTTTTTATTGTTTAGTTTTTCAAATTATTTTAAAATAAATTTGTTTAGTTTGGAGATTTAATAAAGTTCGCATATATTTGGCTGTTAAATTAAAACCTAAAACTAATTCGTATGAAGAAACTATTTCTGCTGATTGTTTTGTTTGTGTTTATAAGTGGCTACACATTATTGGCACAAACAATAGTCATTACAGGTACGGTTACCTCTTCAGTTCAGGGGGAGGGTGCTATTCCTGGTGTAACTGTAACTGTTAAAGGTACCACGGTTGGTGCTTTAACAGATGTGAGTGGAAAATATTCCGTTACAGCACCAACAACTGCTACCACCCTCGTTTTCTCCTATATCGGAATGAAGAAACAGGAGATTGAAATCGGAGGCCGTAAAGTAATTGATGTTATAATGGAACCCGAACTTCTGAACCTAAATGAAGTTGTTGTTACAGCCTATGGTATTAAAAGGCCTGCTAAGGAACTGGGTGTTGCTACTGAACAGGTATCGGATAAACAACTTACCCAGGCAGGAGTTACCAACGTCGTAAACGGATTGACCGCCAAAGTATCAGGCTTGCAGATTAACACAGTAAACAATGGTGTTAACCCCGATACAAGGATCACTTTAAGAGGAAACCGCCACTTTCTGGCCAGCAACGAGGCACTGGTGGTTCTTGACGGAGTTCCTGTGGATGCAAGTTATCTGAATTCTATTAACCCTAACGACATAGCTAATGTAAACGTACTGAAAGGTGCAAGTGCTTCTGCCCTTTATGGTAACGAGGCTTCAAACGGAGTTCTTGTTATTACAACCAAAAAAGGTGCAGCTGCAGGCAAGCCTGTTATTACGGTAAGTAATACAACAACTTTTGAATCGGTCTCATATCTGCCAAAACTTCAGACACGTTTTGGTTCAGGTGACGGAGAAGACACGATTAACGGTAATCCCAATTACACATTCTGGATTGGCCCCGATCGTAACACGAGTCCTTATACCTCTTTTGAAAACCAGTGCTTTGGTCCTGAGCTCAACGGACAGCAGGTAATACTTGGAGGTGTTCTGGCTGACGGATCTTACCAGACTATTCCATACAGCGCTGTACAGAATCACATAAAGAAATTTTTTAACACCGGAGTTACAACGCAGAATGACGTATCTTACTCAGTAGGAGATGATAAGAACAGTTTTTATATTTCTGCTCAGGATGTGAATACCACCGGTATTGTTCCGGGTGATAAGAACAGAAGGACAGGCGTCAGAGTTGCAGGTTCCAGGACAACCGGGATCTTCCATTCCGATTATACCGTTGGCTACTCACAAACCAACACAAGTACATCTGGTACTGACCCATTCCAGTACAGACCTGTTTACTGGACAGTGCTTAACACTCCTGCAGAGATTGATCCTACCAATTATAAAGATATTGTGAACAATCCTTTTGCAAACAATAACGGGTACTTTAATGCTTATTATATGAACCCTTACTGGCAGACTATACATTCCAGATACGGAACAGTAAGCAATAACCTGCTAGGTTCAATACTTATTGCCCTGAGTCCTGCAAAGTGGATCGACATTTCATATCGCGCGGGTCTGACATATGCAGGTGATCAACATACTTTTTTCAGAGACCCACTCGATTACAATGATTATATGAAAGGCGACCCCTGGAGTGCAGGAGCAAATGCTGTTAATGCACCTTTTGCAGGTGTTTCGTATGATTACCTCCAAAGCACTACAGTTCTAACAGGAGACTTGCTGCTTCAGTTAAATAAGAAAATTGGCGATTTCAGCGGTAAAGTGATCCTTGGGAACTCTATGTATGAAAATAAATACAGGTATCTTTATGTAGGTAACAACTCAATAGTTATTCCGGAATTATATAACGTAGCCAACCGTCTCGGACAGCTTGGAGGTGACGCTGGACAAAGTGCATCGTTAATTTCCGGGATGAATGAAGTTCAGCTGAATCGTAATTCAATCGGTCTCTTTGGCGACATTACACTTGGTTACAAAGACTTTCTGTTCGTTCACGGCTCGGCCCGAAATGACTGGGATTCAAGACTGGCAAAAGCAAACCGCTCATTTTTCTATCCCGGAGTTGATGTGAGCCTTATACTTACAGACGCAATTCCTTCACTTAAAGACAATTCAGTTTTATCATTTGCCAAGATCAGAGGCGGCATATCTAAAACGGGTCAGATCTCTTTGTCGAACTGGTATGCAACATTGCCTCAGTTTAACCCGGGATTAGGTAATAACGGAGTTACGGGATTTCCGTATGGTAACCTGGCAGGCTTTGCTCTTAACACAACCCTGAGCAATCCAAATCTGAAGCCTGAACTGACAAGGGAAATAGAAGCCGGTCTGGAAGTAGGCTTCCTGAAGAGCAGGATCAACTTTGGTATCAACATTTATCAGACAAACACCAAAGACCAGACAATTCCGGCATCAATATCTTATGCTACCGGTTATAACAGCGCATATATTAACGCTGGAGAACTTCAGACACAGGGTATTGAAACAGATCTTAAACTGACTCCGCTTCTTAGTTTAGGCGATTTCAGCTGGAATGCCACTATCAGCTATACTTTTAATACAAGTAAAGTAATCTCCATTTATGGAACGCTGACTTCCCTGCCGATTGCAGATATATCCTATGCTATTGTCGGCCAGCAGTTTCCGGCTTTACAAGTCACCGATTATGTAAGGGATCCTCAGGGTCACATTGTCGTTGATCCTACTACCGGATACCCGGTACTGAACCCTGCTCTGTCACAAATGGGGCACGGTAACCCGAATAATATTCTCGGCCTCTCCAGCACGTTTTCCTTTAAAGGATTTAGCTTAAATCTTGTGGGTGATTACAGGAGTGGTAATAATATTGATAACTACGTTGGCGCTGCTCTCTGCTTCACGGGTAACTCATCGTTTTCAGCTATGAACGGACGCCAGGACTACATAATTCCTAATTCTGTTTACCAGACCGGTACTGATGCCAGCGGTAACCCGACTTACGCTCCTAATACTAACATAATTACCCATGGCAACGGGTGGGCTCAATGGTCATACAGTATTAATTGGTCAAATGTTCAGAGTTTATATATGACAAGCGCTGCATTCTGGAAATTAAGAGAAATATCGCTTTCCTATGATGTTCCGGTTAAAAATTTATTCGGGGGCGCAATTAAATCTGCCTCTGTAGGAATATTAGGAAGAAACCTTCTGATGTGGCGTCCAAAAACCAATATCTGGACCGATCCTGAATTTAACGTCGAGACTGGAACCAGCAACGCTGTTGGTTATACAAACGAATATCAGACGCCTCCTACAAGGGTCTATGGGTTTAGTGTTAAACTTACTTTCTAAGTAGCAAAAACAAAAAGAATATGAAGAAATTAATTATATTATTAACTGTACTGCTTGCTTTGGGAAGCGCTTGCAAAAAAGATTTTCTCAATATTGATGAAGTTAACCCCAATCAGGCGTCTGCTGTCCCTGCAAACCTGGTTTTGCCGGCAGCTCTCAACTCAGTTGCAGAGCTTATCGATCAGCCTGATAACTATAGTTTTGTCTATCTATGGCACGGTATGTGGGCCATCAGCAATGGCTACGTTCCACCGACGAGCTTAACCCAGTATAACCTTCTGAATACTTCATACCAGGGTATATGGGATAACTCTTATCTGGCCCTTCAGAACCTCGACTATGTTGAACAGGCTTCACTGGCATCATCTGAAAAGAATTTCAGGGCAATCGCCATAATTATGAAAGTTTACCTGTTCCACAATCTTGTTGATTGCTATGGCAACATTCCTTATTCACAAGCTCTTCACGGTGGTAGTTTACCTCAGAATCTGAAGCCGGCTTACGATGACCAGCAGACGATTTACGAGGACCTGGTTGTAAGACTTGATACTGCAATTAACCTGATACAGACAGCTGCTGTTACTGCTGATGCTCCCGGTAGCGCAGATATCATTTACGGTGGCAATATGGGATTATGGGCAAAATTTGCCAATACCATTAAGCTCAGGATGTTAATGAATCAGGCAGATATGTCGGGAAGAGCTTCTTATATCTCGGGCGCTTTAGCAACAACTTCTACGGTTGGATTCATTGGCGCCGGTGAAGGTGCATGGCTTAACCCCGGTTATCAGCAGACTGCAAATTTAATGAGCGTTTTCTGGGAAAACTTCTATAAGCAGGATAACTCGCTGCAACCTGATGCTCTTGGCTATTATGTGGCGAATCAGGATGCCTGCACTTTCCTCACTACAAATAATGACCCGCGTAAGCTCAGGATCTTTCAGCCTTATACAGGAACCAGCATCCAGGGTAATTATTTTGGAGGATATGTGCTGCAGCTGGTAGCTAATACATCCAAAATAGGATATGGCTTGCTACAGAAATACAATCAGAGCTCTCCGATATTAACTGAATGGGAAAGTCTTTTCCTCCAGGCTGAAGCAGCACAGAGAGGTTTTATTACAGCTGATCCGAAAGCATTATATGAAAGCGCTGTGACACAATCTATTCTTTATCTTGGCCAAAAATCATTTTTTGATCCTGCCTCGTATGTTCCTCTCACTGCAGGGAATGCCGCAGCATATCTGGCTCAGGTTTTACCGGATGTTAATTTTGATGCATCACCCAATAAACTGGAAGCCATAATTACACAAAAATGGGTTTCAATGACTGGCATTAATCCGATGCCTGCGTGGACTGATTACCGCAGAACAGGTTTCCCGAATTTCATTCACTTCAGTATAGATCCGTTAAGAAAATCTGATACTCCTCCGGTTCGTTTGTTATATCCACAGACAGAGATTACTACCAATAATGATAATGTTCTGGCCCAGGGTACAATATCCTTAACCGCTTCAAAAATTTTCTGGCAGAACCGTTAATAACCGGGATTGCCATAAATTAAAAACATTTAAAAAAAAAGAATATGAGAAACAAAATATTCATGATAGTATCCCTTCTGGCAGCAGTTTATATTTTAAACTCCTGTCTGAAAGATGATGTCGGTGTGGACTGGACATCTGCCCTCAAGGGAAAAATGTACGCCGAAATAGAAATAAATGGTGGTTATCAGGCCCTGGCTTTGCAACCGACAACAGATACAGTTACCTTCAAGTTTCTGGTCAATATAGCCACTGATCAGCCTCCAACACAGGATATTCAGGTTACACTGGCGGTCGATACAAATACTATGATTGGCTATAATAACCTTAAAGGTACAGCTTATAAATTATATCCGTACATCAGGATAGTTGACAACCCTGTAAACATTAAAGCAGGAACAAGGAATGCTTATGTGCATGTCCAGGTATGGCATGCTGACTTATTAAATGCATGTGATAACTTCATGGCACCGATTATCATCACTTCTGCTACCAATGGAGTTGTTCCTGCAGCTCCTCTTAACATGGGAGCATGTCTGATGGCACTGCCGATCTCCAACCCTTATGCTGCAGATTATCATTGCGTGGGTTACCGTCTGCATCCAAGCCTGGGCGTTCTGCCTGTTGACAAAACAGAGACTATGTCGACGATAGATTGCAAGACTGTTGTGGTGTCTGGTTTTGGCGACTATCCTTATAACGTCCAAGTTGCTGTTACTGAAAATACAATCACTGTCCTCGGAACAACCTGTTATAAAGTAAATATTACAATTATCGATCCGAGTACAGGTTCCCCGGTTGCTTCAGGCCAGGGACAGTATGCTACTTTTACAGGTTCTGCAACATCGGTTCCGATTCCTGTTACCAATGATGTGAACTATTATAACCCTGTTACTAAGGTTTTTGTGCTGAATGGCTACTACAATTCCGCCGCTCCGCGTATAATGTATGAAGTATTAACAAGGTTATAAGTAAATAATTCCTGATGAAATAATTTGCTCATAAAAAAATTTCAATATGAAAAGAAAAATAATATATTTTGTAACGCTGCTTACAATACTCGGCCTGGTTACGATACAAAGTTGCAAGAAAGCGGCCCCAGTGGGATTTGGGATTCATCATGTTTTCACTGCACCTGTAGCTGTTGCTCCTGCTAATGATTCCACCATAACCATTTCCGGAACAACCGTTGATTTGACATGGGCCTCAACGAATCCCGACGGCGATCCTGTTTTTGCTAATGTCTATTTCGGAACTTCAAGCACTCCGCCACTTTACAAATCTGGCGCTACAGCATTGACGCTTACTGTTTCGGTTGAACTTGGTCAGACTTATTACTGGCATGTGACTATGATAGACGCCAATAATCAGATGACCGCTGGTCCTACCTGGAATTTTACGGTCTTTGAACCTATTGCAATCTTTGTAGGTGATTTCACAGCCGATGAACCGGCTGAAGCTTACACTTATCCTATTTCCTTTGCTAAGAGCAGTCCTACAACGCTGCTAACTGATAACTATTGGAATTCAGGCTGGGCAGCAACTTTTACACTTGATTTTACCGCCAAGACATATTCCATGCCTCTTACTACATGGGCTGGCGGTTATTCAGCGATAGAATCCGGGACTATTGATCCTAAAACAGGTACAATGACCGGTAACTATACAATATACCATCCAGCCGGAGTAGCTATTGAAACAGGTGTTCATACTTATACTAAGAATAGTAAGAAATAACTTTAATAAGGATTGATTATTATAGAGGCATCCCCAAAAGGGTTGCCTCTCTTTTTTTAATACATTGGGCCTTATAGCACCTT
Organism: Bacteroidales bacterium; assembly: GCA_050014255.1. GTDB lineage: Bacteria > Bacteroidota > Bacteroidia > Bacteroidales > VadinHA17 > LD21. Next base: position 63,063 of record JBEKDR010000013.1, read on the forward strand.
TATTGACTTGTTAGCTGGATACTCATCACCCCCTGTTGGCGGGCGAGGAATCTTATGATAATCTCCTGATCACTCTATCTTCAGATTTACCAGCTCAAGCTTTGTGGTCGAAGCCCTCAGCACTTTAATAACGATATTCCCTATTCTTATAACGTCATTAACTCCGGGGATACTACCATGATAAAAAAGGATCATCCCGGCAAGTGTTTCATAATCATCTTCTTCAGGCAAGTTGAAATGGTATTTTTCATTCAGGTAGTCAATCTCAAAACGACCAGATAGAACATATTCTTTGTATCCGACAATCTTTTCTATGAGATCTGTTGTATCGTGTTCATCCTCTATGTCTCCCACAATCTCTTCCAGTACATCCTCTATTGTTACCATACCTGAAGTCCCTCCGAACTCGTCAACTACAAGTGCAATGTTCTTCTTCTCTTCGACGAATATCTTCAGGAGTTTATTAGCTGGCATAGTTTCCGGGACAATTGCCAGTTTTCGTGTCATCGATTTGATCTCTGATGGATTTTTGAAGATATCTTTTAATTCAAAATAGCCTGTGATATTATCTATTGAGTCCTCATAAATCAGAATCCTCGATAGTCGTGTTTCAACAAATTTATCTTTCAATTGTTCGACAGAACTTCCGGATTCCACTGCTTCAATTTCAGTCCTGGGAACCATGCACTCCCTTAATTTAACGTTGGAAAAATCCAGAGCATTCTGGAAAATCCTGATATCGCGATGGTCGGGTTCCGACTCCTCTTTGCTCTGTTTGCTGAGATTAACAAAGTGATCAAGATCGACTTTGCTGAAAACAAGATTCTCCTGTTTTTTTACTCCAGGTTTGATTTTAAAAAAAATTCTAATGAATAAGTTTGAAGCTGCGAGGGTAAACTTGCTTATCGGGTAAAAAAGAAAATAGAAAATCAAAGTGGGGATGCTTAAAAACTTAAGAAAAAAATTTGGGGAAATAATGAATATAGTTTTTGGAAGAAATTCTGCTACCAGCAGGATAATACCGGTGGAAATTATGGTATTTAATATAAGGACCAAAAGATCGGAACCCAGTACCGGAGTTAGCAGTGTTCCAAGGATTTTGGAGAATACCAAACCGTATATTACAAGTGAAAAATTATTGCCGATAAGCATTGTGGCTATATACTGTCCCGGATTATCGGTAAAAAGCTTAATTATTCTTGATCCGAATGCGCCCTGTTTCCTGTCAAGTTCAATCCGGAGTCTGTTTGAAGCGACAAAAGCAATTTCCATACCGGCAAAGAACGCCGACAAAATTATTGCCAGAAGTATTATCAGAATTAAGTTCATTCATCAAAGTTAGCTCTTTTTCCTCCAACGAACTATTTCTCATCCTTCAGATAGATTATTGCAGTCACCTTAAAGATCCTTCTTTTGGTAAGATGAGTATCAGATTCGAAACCAATTCCCTGGCTTACCTCATCTTCACTGGTCATTTTCACAAATCTGTCGGTGTAAATATGATCTTTTTCCTGATTCCAGAATAATACTTCAGTTTCAAGTTTTTCATTGCTCTCATTAATAACGACAACGCTGTCCCTGAGCTCCCAAAGATTATTATTGGTACACTTCGCATATTTTGCAGTCACCCTGACGGAATCCTTCAGGCTGTTGAAAAGAACCACTTTTATTCCAGTCTTAAATTCAGCGTACGGAGGATCTGCTTTATCGTATTTCTCAACGAGGCGGGAAGTCATTATAAGCTGTATTCGTCCGGAGTCGGACACAACAGTTTTGAAATCCTTTACAATAAGTGAAGGAAGTGTCAGAAGATCTGATTTTGGAAGGACAGGTATTTTATGTTCGCATGACAAAATGATCATGTTTAGAACGATGAGCGCTGTAATCGCTGAATAAAATCTGAACTTTGATGGCAGGCTCTTCATAACAGCCGGGTGATATTCTTAATTATCAGATTAATTATTAACCCGCATAACTTCTAATCATACATTTTTTTAAGGAACCAGTTATCATACAAATTCAGGCTGACTCCCACTGTAAAACAGTCTTGATGGGGCAGAGTACTTGCCGCGGGACCGGTTATCCTTGTAAAATCAATAAACAAATTCATCTTTGAAAAGTTACGTACGTTTGAAAAGTTAAACATGGGTAATCCAAGACCTATGCTTCCACCATACTCCTTAAGTTGTTGCTGGTTGATAATCAAATAATTATCACCAAAATGGGCGCCAATACGATACTCTATTCTGCTTATATAACTATAATTTGAAAATTTATCAGGAATATATTCTGCTCCAAAGCGAAATTCCCGGGTATCAGCAGCATAGCCGGTAGAGCCCGGAATTATTGAAGCTGACCACTTTGTTGTTGTGTAATCAAATCCGGTTGTAAATTTATTTTTCTTCCCGAATGAAATACCAAACCTGTAGGTTGCCGGAATATAAGTTTTGGTAGAGCTATTAGCAACGTATGAAATTGTGTCACTTACACTGTATGCTGTATACCTGAATGACAACTGGCTATATTTTGTACTAAAATTATTGCCGGAAGTTATTGAAGCGCCAATATTAAGAAAGTAATTATTTTTAAATGAGGCTGTATATTGTATCCCGTAATCAAAGTTAATGCCGTTTAATACCAGTTTCTCCTGGCTATTATTATTAAAGACATTAGTGAAGTCTGAAAACAGAAATGAATTGCTTCTTGTAATTTGTCCTGACAGAAAAGACATGTTTGCCCCGATAGAAAAATTTTTGCCAATCTGAAGACCGGAACCGATGAAGAATTTATTAATTCCTCCACTACCATCATGATTTGCGGTGTATTCTCCGGTATTTGGATCATATCCGGGATCAGTTGAAGTAACTGTTTGAGATATTTGATAATAACCGGAACTAACTGGTACAACACCTGCTGCAAAACCCCATCTTTTCGCAAGTGGGAAACCTATTATGAGATGATGAAAATCCATATCGTTAGAGGCGAATTTTGTTTCGCTGTTAGATATGATATTACTGCCATAATCGAGACCAAAATCAAAAATAAAAGATAGTGTATCCAGGCTGCTGTAAGACGCCGGATTTGTAAAGAATATCGAACTGTTATCTCTGATTGCTGTTCCGACACCTCCCATTCCGAGACTTCTGAACGATCCTTCAGTTTCAAGCGTCCCAAGATTGAATCTGGAATAAGGAGTATTAATGTCCTTCTGACCGTTGGCCGCGTAGGCAAAAGAGAAGAGAGAGATAAAAATGACAATTATTAGCTTATTTTGCATTGTATTCCAGGATATAATTTAATCCATCAATCACAATATCAGGCATATATGTGATGTGATAATTGATTTTGTCTTTAAGAAATTCACTGTCCCCGCCTGTAAGTATTATATTTAAATCAGAATGTTCATTCTCAAACGTGCGAATATACTCATTTATTTCATATGTGACCCCCGTAATCACTCCGGCCCTTATAGCATCAGTGGTATTTTGCCCGGGGAATGTGAAACTCCCGGTTGGTGAAACAAGTGGTAATCTGTCAGTAAATTTGTTTAAGGCTTTGAATCTCATTGTCAACCCGGGTGATATATTGCCTCCTTTGTAGATATTGACTGAAAGAAAATCAAATGTTAAGGCAGTACCGGCATCAATAATGAGGACTTCTTTATCGTGGAACAGATTGAAAGCCCCTGCAGCTGCCGCAATACGATCGGAACCAAGTGTCTCCGGAGTATCATATTCAATTTTAAATGGAAGCCGTGATTCATGTGAAAGAACATGAACAAAGGGAATATTTGAAAAAAACAGATCAGAAATGTATGGAGGTAGTTTTTTAACTGAGGAAACAATCGCCTTCTGAATTTTATATCCGGCAAGTCTTTTTTCAAATTCTTCACAACTCAGCTCATCAACGCGCGACTGGGATAGCTTTGTTTTTCCCTCGAAAACAGCCAGTTTTGTACTCGTATTTCCTATGTCAACTATGAGATTCATTGTACAAAAGTAGGAATTATTTGCCCCCCTGCCCCCCTGAAGGGGGGTTAATTCTCGATTCTCAAGTAAATATTCTATACTTCAGAAAATTAGCCCCCCTTTAGGGGGGATGGGGGGCCAACTACATACGACTCCAGTATCTCATTCAGTACCCTGATTGCGGTTTTAACTGATTTTACATCATTAATAGTGAGGCTCAGCTTTGAGGCTTTTTGTTTCATATTCATCTGCTTATGCTTCCTGTTAACATAATTCATTATTGATACAAAAAGTGAACTCCGATAAAACTGAGAATTTGGATCAGAAATAAAATTAGCAATGAGCAGGTCGTTTTTCAATAGTATTTTTTCGATCCCGATTCTTATGGCAATCCATTTTATTCTTACAATATCGAGAAGTGCCTGTGCAGGTTGAGGTATATTGCCAAATCTGTCAATAAGCCTCTTCTCAAAAGAACCTAGCGCTTCTTCTGAATCAATCTCATTAAGCTCTTTATATAACCGAATTCTCTCCGAAATATTTGAGATATATTCATCGGGGAACATAATTTCTAAGTCAGTATCAATCTGAAAATCAGATATATATTGTTTATTATAACCTGGTTTTTTGTCTGCCTCCATCTTTTCTTCAGATTTCGGGGATTCTCTGAATTCAGCATTTCTTAATTCAATCAGGGCTTCATTTAGTATACGTTGATATGTTTCAAATCCGACATCGGCAATGAATCCACTCTGTTCTCCTCCGAGCAGGTTTCCCGAGCCTCTTATATCAAGGTCCTGCATAGCAATATTAAAACCGCTGCCAAGCTCCGAAAATTCTTCTATTGCTTTAAGTCTTCGTCTGGCTTCGTGTGTTAGTGTACTCAGCGGCGGAGCCAGCATGTAACAAAAAGCCTTTTTATTTGAGCGCCCGACTCTGCCCCTCAGCTGGTGCAGTTCCGATAGTCCAAAGTGGTGAGCATCATTAATAAAGATAGTATTGGCATTGGGTATGTCGAGCCCCGATTCGATAATTGTAGTAGCAAGCAATACATCGTAATCTCCCTGGATGAAATCGAACATCACATTTTCCGCGTGGGTGCCATCCATCTGACCATGTACAATTGCGGTCTTTACATTTGGACAAATCCGGTTAATCTGTGCCTGTATCAATTTAATATTTTCAACCCTGTTATGAATAAAAAATACCTGGCCGTTTCTTGAAACCTCATATTCAATTCCCTCTTTTATTATCTCTTCATTAAAGCCATGTAATTCAGTAACAATAGGCATCCTGTTTGGAGGTGGCGTATTGATAATGGAGAGGTCACGGGCCCTGCCCTACAAGCTTATGGGTTCCTATAATAATATCTATTTTACCTTCAGATAATTGGGAGAGAATTCTCTTCTGATCTGCTGCTTTTTTATGACGGCTGATATATTCGACGTTGCAGGGAAATCCCTTGAGTCGTGCTGTAAATGTCTTGTAATGCTGGAGTGCAAGAATAGTAGTTGGCACAAGTACGGCAGCTTGCTTACTGTCAGAAACTGACTTGAATGCAGCCCTTATGGCTATCTCCGTTTTTCCGAAACCCACATCACCACAGACTAGTCGGTCCATAGGGTGAGGAGCCTCCATATCCTTTTTAACAGCTGTTGAGGCAGTCAATTGATCTGGCGTATCTTCGTAAATAAATGAGGCTTCAAGCTCTCGCTGAAGATAAGAGTCAGGTGAAAAAGAATAGCCCGGAGAGGCCATCCTTTTTGCGTAAAGTATTATCAGATCTTTGGCAATATCCTTAACTCTCGATTTGGTATTCTGCTTCAGTTTCTGCCATGCACCTGATCCAAGCTTGTAAATTTTTGGTTCGGAATTATCTTTCCCTTTATATTTTGATATCCTGTAGAGCGAGTGAATTCCTACATAAAGGATATCATTATCCCTGTAAACCAGTTTTATGGCCTCCTGTATCTTACCATTTACCTCAATCTTTTCAAGTCCTCCGAATTTTCCGATCCCATGATCAATATGAACAACATAGTCTCCGGGGTTAAGGCCCGTAAGCTCCTTTACGGAAATGCTCTCTTTCTTTGTAAAATACCCTCTTATCCTGAATTTATGATACCTGTCAAATATCTGGTGGTCGGTAAATACTGAAATCTTAAGGTCGTGATCGGTAAATCCGCTATGGAGATTAAGCAACAAAGAATTAAAATGTGCTTCAGGATTAATTTCTGCGAAGATGTCCCTTAGCCTCTCGATCTGTGATTCGCTTTCCGAGATTATATAAGTAGTATAACCGTCAGCATTGTTTGATAATAATTTTCCGGTAAGCAATTCAAAATTTTTATTAAAAACAGGTTGAGGTTCAGTATGGAATTCAAATCTGATATCCGGTTCAACGAGGCTGTTTTTTCCAAACTCGAGCATCCTGAATTGTTTACAATTATCGAGGAAACGATTCCCGGTCATAACCAGCTCTTTCTTATCGGATATTTGTCCCGATTCTTCTCTCTGAGAGGTCTGGAAGAAGATATTGTTGATCTTTTCCTTAATATATTCCGCATCCTCAATCCATATCAGCGAAGATGGAGGCAGGAAATCGGTGAATGAATCATTTATCTCTTCAATTGAAATATCCTGGATATTGGGTATAATGGAAATCTGTTTGTGAATACTCACAGAGAGCTGATCGTCAGTGTTAAATGACCTGATGGTTTCGACTTCTTCGCCAAAAAAGTCTATCCGGTAGGGGAGATCTGCTGAGTAAGAAAATACATCAGCTATACTTCCTCTTATTGAATATTGTCCTGGTTCATAAACAAAATCAGTTCGTGTGAAATTGTACTCATGAAGCATTTCTTCAAGAAACTCCAGGGAAATTTTGTCTCCTTTGCTTATATTGAAGGTGTTCTTTTTCAGATTTTTTCTGCTGACAACCTTTTCCATAACCGACTCGGGGTAGGTGACAATAATTCCCTTCCTTTTTCCTGATGCCAGATGATTCAGAACTTCAGTACGAAGTACAATATTCGCCGGTTCGGTCTGTTCATACTGGACCGATCTTTTATATGTGGATGGAAAAAAGAAGACAGATTCTTCTCCCAGCGTAGAAATCAAATCGTTATAAAAATAAGCAGCATCTTCTTTTTCAGGGATAATTACAAGATGGGTTGTCTGAGATTTATGAAAAACCAGTGATAGTACCATCGCTCTTGATGAACCTGAAAGTCCTTCGATACGTATTTTACCCGATTTGTCATCATTAATTGTTTCGATCAATCCCGGCAGTATCGGATGGTTATTATAGTGATCTTTTATCTGGTTTTCTTTCATTAAGATAATTAAGGCAGCGAAATTAGTAATGTAGAATGGTTTCGCAAAGATATTGTCTTAGATATTGCGATAATAATCAGAAAGTAATCATTACAAATTTTAGTCCAGAAACTCTTCGATCTTCCTTACCATATTTTTTGATCCGACGTAAAAAGGAGAACGTTGGTGCAGCGATGCAGGAGATATTTCCAATATACTGCGTTTGCCATCAGATGCTGCACCCCCCGCCTGTAAAGCGATGAATGCTATCGGATTACATTCATAGACGAGCCTTAGTTTTCCTTTTGGTGCAGTTTTGTTTTCAGGATAAAGAAAAATGCCACCCTTCAGAAGGTTCCTGTGAAAATCTGATACCAGGGAGCCAATATATCGTGATGTATAAGGTCTGCCGGAATCTTTGTCAATTTCCTGGCAAAATTTAATATATCTTTTCACTCCTTCCGGGAAATGGATATAGTAACCTTCATTTATTGAGTATATTGATCCATCTTCTGGTGTCTTTATGTCGGGATGTGACAGACAAAACTCACCGATAGAAGGATCAAGAGTAAAGCCATTAACTCCATATCCGGTTGAGTACACCAGCATTGTTGATGATCCATAAATAATATAACCAGCAGCAACCTGGTCAGATCCGTTTTGCAGAAAATCTTCATTTCTTACTTTTTCACCACGTTGTGTTATTCTCCTGAAAATTGAAAAAATTGTTCCAACCGATACATTAAAATCAATATTTGACGAACCGTCAAGCGGATCGATGCATACAATATATTTTCCCTTTGATGCAAATTTGTCTGAAAACACTATTTCATTCTGATTCTCCTCGGTTGCAACACCGCAACATTCACCGCTTGAAAGGAGCGAACCAATGAACACTTCATCAGCATAAACATCGAGTTTCTGCTGGGTTTCTCCATGGACGTTGACCTCTCCTGAGCTTCCGATGATATCCACAAGCCCTGCTTTATTTATCTTTTTGTTCACCATTTTGGCAGCAGTCCCGATATGGCTTAACAGGCTGGAAAGCTCACCTTTTGCATATGGAAAATCCTTCTGTTTCAGAACGATAAAATCGTTGAGAGTAGTTACTTTGTAGTTTTTCATTTTTTGAATTGCAATGCCTTAACACAAAATTAATAATTTTTTTAGTTTTCTCTGTGGTCCTCTGTGCTCCTCTGTGGCTCTCCGTGTAACAAAAAGAAGAACTAACACAGAGTGACACTGAGAAACACAGAGATCCACAGAGAAAAGCAGTTGATTCTTTGCGACCTTAGGTTTAGAAACTTTGAGACCTTTGCGATTAATGGATTTCATCTTTCTTATCAAAGAATTTGACTCCGGAAATTGTGTTGTAAAGCGGAAATTCTAATTTTAACACAAATTATTGGATTATGAAGGTCTATAAGTTTGGAGGAGCATCAGTAAAAGATGCAGCCGGGATAAGAAATCTTGCAAAGATTGTATCAGATGAGCCTGGCAATCTGGTAATTGTAGTTTCTGCTTTCGGGAAAACAACAAATGCTCTTGAAAATGTTCTTAAAGCCTGGCTTACCGGTGAGGAAAAATATACCGGTCTTCTCGATGAAGTCTATGCCGGACACTTATTGGTTATAAAGGAACTTTTTGGACAAGTATCGGAAGCGAAAGGGAAAATTGATGTCTCATTTGCCATCCTGAGAGATTATTTATTGACTGTGAAAAAGGGGAAGTACGATTATGAATATGATCAGGTTGTGTCGTACGGTGAAATCTGGTCAACGATTATTGTTGCTGAATATCTGAAAACAGATCATCAGGAAGTGGAATGGGTTGATATTAGGAATACTCTCATGACGGATGACAGGTATAGAGACGCAAATGTTTTATGGAGTGAAAGCACTAAAAGAATACGGAGCATCTTTGACTTCAGAAAGGAGAGGATTTATATTTCACAAGGTTTTATAGGAGGAACAGCTGATGGTCACACAACCACTCTTGGCAGGGAAGGATCAGATTACACAGCAGCAATCATTGGCAATATGCTTGATGCTGAATGTGTTGTAGTCTGGAAAGATGTCCCTGGAATTCTTAGCGCTGATCCTAAATGGTTTCCTGAGGCTCTGAAGCTTGAGGAAATTTCTTACAGGGAGGCTGTTGAGATGAGTTTCTCGGGAGCAAAAGTCATCCATCCGAAAACTATTAAGCCGCTGCATAACAAAAATATACCATTGTACGTAAGATCATTTCTTAATCCGGAAGAAAAGGGAACGGTAATAAAGTTTGATGCGATTCTGAAAAAAATTATGCCGGTTTTTATAAGAAAAGAGAATCAGATACTTATCTCAATTCTTCCAAAGGATTTTTCTTTTGTCATGGGCGATAATCTTAGCAGGATTTTTCACTCATTTATTACGCACGGCATAAAAGTGAATCTTGTGGAGGCAAGTGCAGTTAGTATTGATGTTTGTGTTGATGATGAAAGGTCGAAAATCGATGTCTTGATTAATGATCTAAAAACAGAATTTGCTGCAGTTTATAACGATAAGATAGAAATGCTTACAATCAGGCACTATACACCTGAGGCAATGGCATTGATTACAACAGGTCGGGAAATTCTTCTGGAACAGAAAACCAGAAGCACTGTAAGGTTTGTGGTAAGACAAGAGTAAAGTTTAGCTGATATGAAGAACCCATCTATTTTGCTCTGACATGGATTTGAAGATTGCTTCGTCGCTTCGCGTCTCGCAATTGCGAGCCCGACACAGGAGGGCGCGGCAATCCCAAACTACCATTCACGGAATTATCTGTCAAACATCAGTCTCTGTCCCCTGTAATCGTCATTAATTACCCCATTGTCATAAACAACAGTACCATTCACGATAGTCTGAACCACTTTTGACCTGAAAGTTGTTCCCTCAAATGGAGACCATCCGCACTTATACAAAATGTTTCCTTTTGAAACAATCCAGGGACTGGAGGGATTGATTAGACAGAGATCAGCCTTATATCCTTCCCTTATGAAACCCCTTTTCCTGATATTAAACAGGACAGCAGGATTATGACACATCATCTCAACGATTTTTTCAAGGCTGAAAATTTTTCTGTACCAGAGTTCGAGCATGGCAACAAGCGAATGCTGAATAAGTGGACCTCCTGATGGAGCTTTAAAATAGGTTCTTTCTTTTTCTTCCAGGGTATGGGGTGCATGGTCTGTAGCAATAATATCGATAAGATTATTGTTGACACCATTGATCAGGGCATCTCTGTCAAATCTTGTTTTAATTGCCGGATTCCATTTTATGAGAGTTCCCAGGTTATCGTATGATGATTCGTCAAACCATAGATGGTGGACACAAACTTCCCCGGTTATTCTTTTCTGATTTAATGGTAATTCGTTGCTGAAA
>JBEKDR010000014.1:0-60074 GCA_050014255.1 Bacteroidales bacterium
TTATAATCCTTCTTACTATCCTTTGTTGCTTAAAGAGGCCGGCTTTTCCGAATCAAACCTGTTTCATACCAGGATCAACAGTAACATATCATACACATTATCAAAAAAATATAAAGCTTCTCACAGGGATACTTTCAGTAAGGATATTACCGTAAGAAAGTTCAATATCTTCAGATTTAAAAGGGACCTTGCGATATTGCGCGACATCAATAATGACGCGTTTGAGAACAATAAATTTTTTCTTCCTCTTTCAATGGATGAATATCTGTTCGCAGCAAAATATCTCTTTTTAGTTACCAGACCCGGGCTCATACTGATAGCTGAATACAAAGGGGAGCCGGTAGGGGCAGCCCAGTTTGTCATAAACTTTAACAGCCTGCTCAGAAACTGTGACGGAAGGATCAGATTATGGCAAATCCCTCTCTTGTTATGGAAGCGGAAAAGTCTCAAAGAGCTGATAATTTTTACAGCAGGAATAAAAAAAGAATTCAGGAACAAAAGGGTATTCGCTTTGATCCTAAGATCTGCTATAAAAATATTCAGGAATTATTCGACAATATCCACAACCTGGATTTCGGATGAAAACCTGGGAAATAGTCTTGCCAGTTTATTAGATATGCATCCCGGTAAACATTTTGCCATTTTTTCAAAACCTATTTAATCTGAAAGTATGTCAGGGAATAACAAGATAAAGAGAGAGTTGATTAAGGACTGGGGCCTTAAAGCTACAGATAACGGAGAACTCGTTATCGGAGGATGCAATACTATCAATCTTGGCAACATTTATGGAACTCCTCTTCATGTTGTAAACGAAGCGAGGCTAAGATCTACTGCCTACTCTTTTCTGGAGACGATAAAATCAAAATATCCCGGTAAAATATCTGTCCATTATGCTTTTAAATGTAACCCTGTTCCGGGAATAATTAAAATCATAAAGGATGCAGGGATCAAAGCAGAAGTAATGAGTGAGTACGAGCTAATGACAGCTCTTAAACTGGGATATTCCGGGATTGATATAATTGTCAACGGACCTTATAAAACAGACAGACTGATAAAAGCCTGCATTGAAAATAATATCAGGTTCATCAATGTCGATTCACTTTTTGAGCTTGAAAAGATTGAAAATATTTGTAATGATTTAAATAAGAGCGCTGAAGTTCTCTTCAGGATAAATCCTGATTTTATCCCTTCCGGTATGAATAACGGGAGTGCAGCCGGCAGCCGCTCCGGATCACCTTTCGGTATGGATATGAAAGGGGGCGAAGTTATGCATGCATTTGAAATGATTAAAAGAATGAAAAGAATCATATTCAGAGGGTTTCATTTCCATATCGGTTCCGGTATTCAGGTTACAGATGATTACAGAAAAGCAGTTACGGGACTTAAAAAGATCCTTAACGATGCTGAAAATTTCGGATTCAATGTTGATGTACTGGATATCGGAGGAGGATTGGGTATATCAAATTCACGGGAAATGACTACCCTGGAATTGCTATTATATCAGGCATTTGACCTCCTTCACTCCGGGAGTCAATCAAATAATAAAATATCCTTTGCACGTTATGCCGATTCAGTAACGAAGGGCGTTCTCTCCCTCTTCCGCAATAAGAAAATTCCTGAACTCATTTTAGAGCCGGGCAGATGTATAACAGGGCCGAATCAGCTGCTGCTATTAAAGGTGCATCAGGTAAAAGACCGGAAAGGTCTCAAGAAATGGCTTATTGCAGATGCAGGTATTGGAACATTAACAATGCCCACCTATTATGAACATCATGAAGTTGTTTTATGCAATGACATCAACAGGAAATCTTCAGAAAAGGTGACTATTACGGGCCCTGGCTGTTTTTCTGCGGATGTGGTATACAGAAATAAAAAAATGCCGGAGGTGGCTGCAGGAGAGATGTTAGCCATCCTTGACAGCGGAGCATATTTTACCTCCTGGGAATCGTCTTTTGGATTTCCACGGCCGGCCATTGTTTCAGTCGTTAATGGCTGGCACCGTCTTCTCAGAAAGAGAGAATCTTTTGACCATATGATCTCTCTTGATACACTATAATATAAAAGTAAAACCTAAATTCATTATGCCATGAAATTTAAAGTTAATAAGGTGTCTGAATGTCCTGATCTTTTGTACCTGTGCGATATTTTAACCGGGGAAATAGTAAAAAAAGGTAATGAACAGGTGTCGTCAGATGAGAATTCAAATTTCGTCCTGAATATTATTGATCTCGGATCACCAAAAGCATTCAGGAGAAAGAGCCAGGAAGAAATGGTGGTCTCCATTGCCCTGCTCAAAAATCCTGTGCCGGACCTTAAAGCAGCATGCTATGTGGCACTTGTAAAGAGCATATCCAATATACTCTTTTGTATTTCTTTGCAGGATGGAAAAGAACATCCTAAAGCTTACAGCATTACTCCTGAGGTCGGGTTCACTGAATTCAATTATGATCCTGATAATATGTATAAATACATGTATCCGGTAATCAGTTCTCATTTTGTTTTAAGGAATAAGCTTTTTGATGATCTTGTTTTAGACGAAAATGAAATAATCCCTGAAGTTGAAGATTTAAAGGCTTTTGGCAGGGAACTGCACAATCTCGGGGTTCTGCCTGCCCCTTTCCCACTTGTAGAATTCCTTGACAAGGATCTTATTGATCAGCTTTACAGACTGTACCAGATAAAAGGGCTCAGTTACGGTAATCTCAGCATCAGGAATGTAAACCATAATATTGAAGGTACTTCTTATTGGATGACTGCCCGGGGAGTTAACAAATCGAACCTTAAAGGGATCGGAAAAGACATGCTCCTGGTAAAAGGCTACGACAAAGAAAGCGGTGAGATGCTTGTTTCAGTCACGCGGGATCATGATCCAAGGATCAGAGTTTCAGTCGATGCAATTGAACACTATATGATTTACAGGGAATTCCCCAAAACAGGTGCCATAGTTCATGTGCATGCATGGATTGATGATGTTCTTTGCACCTCTCAAAGCTATCCATGTGGTACAAAGGAATTGGCCGAAAATGTTGTCAAGCTGTTGAAAATGACAAATTCCCCGGAGAGAACAGAGGTCGGATTAAAAAATCACGGGCTGACTATCACAGGACCTGATATCGTTGATATTTTCCGGAGAATTTATGGCAGACTAAAAACAAATGTGCCAATGATGAATTAAGGATGTTTGATTTTACTTTCAAGTTTATGAGGAGATACCTGAAAATCCTTCAAAAAGCAAGTAGTAAATGCTGAAAAACTTAAGGGCTGGTGAAATAAAATTTATTTGACAATGAAAAAAGTATTTTTAGTGACATTTCTATTGTTAATCTCATTTATAAATTCATTAGGGCAATGGTATGTTAAAAGGTATCAGGTCACAGATATTAATCTTCTTACAAGAGGCCAGCTTGAAGAATCATTAGTGCATTCAAAAACCGGTCTTAAGCTTGCTGCAGGATTCGCAGGGACAGGAGGAGCTATCTTTCTTATTTGCAAGTACCTGCATCCGGGAATGAGCGATGATCCATCTTGGATTGAACAACTGCTTGGTGATGAAGGGGTAGATGATGTCGGAATGATAATCGGTGCAGGAACATTTATTGCAGGTTCAATTGCCAGCATAGTTTGTCTCGGCCGGATCGGCACGATTAAATCAGTAATCAGCAGAAATTATCCATCGTTTGGATCAGTGAATATCTCTCCGGCAATAATCTTAAATCGTTTTACACGATCATATTGTTCAGGATTTAGCTTAACTTACAGTTTCTGAGTGAATAAAACTTAGTTTTTGCATGGCTTATATTAAAATCAACCAAAATGAGAAAACAATCACAAATTCTAAAGATCGGCTGCAAAATAGCAATCTTCATAACGTTTTTACAAATAACAGGTTGTTACAGCGCGAAATTTATTAATAAAACTGATCTGCCCGTTACAGGCGGGAATTATTCATTTCACGGTAAAAAATCAACTTACCCCTTTGTCAAAAACGCCATGATCTCAAACGGGAGAATTTCAGGCAAAGTAGATTTTGGCAAGGGTAATTATTCATTAGATGAAAAGTTCAGGATATATGTCTCAAATGATTCGTTAATAAGAATAAATAACGATGAAATAAGCATTCCACTTGATGGTATTACGAAAATCTCAATCGACGCCAGGGCATATTCCTTTAAAAAGAGTGATCCATTTAATCCAATCAGTGCCGGTATTGCATCTTTGATAATTCCCGGACTTGGACAAATGATGTCAGGAAAAATCGGCAGAGGAATATTATTCCTTACTGGTTTCACAAGTTGTCTATCAGTTTCAGCAGTGGCATTAGTTAAGTGGGCTCAGAGCCCCAATGGAAAGTATCCAATTCAGGTTATCAGAGCCGGACTCATTGGCGCTTTATGTATCGATCTATGGTCCATCGGAGATGCTGTAAACGTGGCTAAAGTCAATAATTTAGTCCTGAGAAATAAGCACAGATCCTCATATAATCTTAAAATTAATCCTTTTATAGACACACCTGATTATGGTCTTAAACATAATATTCCAATAGGTCTTGATTTCAAGGTAACGTTTTAAATCCTGTAGATTAAGAATTACCAGATGAAAATATTTATTTTCGATTTATCAACAGTCTAATACCTGTTCATGAAAATTTTAACTCTGATTTTAGCAGGACTAATTATTCTGAACCTGATAACAGATGCCCAATACAGGATCAATAAAACGAAGTATGATCTTAAAGCATACCATTATCAGTATGGAGATCCTTATAATCCCGGAGTCATGGGGTTTGCTTCATTTGTTATACCCGGTTTAGGTCAGATTCTGGAGGGCGAAACAGTAAGAGGATTAGGTTTTTTCGGAGGCTTTGTTGGTTTAAATATTATTAAATATAGAATCCTAAGGAGGCCTTCCAGTGGACCTTTAAACGGCGTAACATCACTTAATCGTAATACAGTGCGTTATGTGTTGGCAGGACTTCATATCTGGTCGCTCTTTGACGCTATTCATGTCGCCAGGGTAAACAATATGGTTTTCAGAGATCAGAACAAAACCACATTTGAACTTCAGCTATTGCCATACGTTGGATCTTATGACTATTCCACGCTTAATAATGAAGTTCCTGTTGGTTTGACTTTCCTCATAAATTTCTGATGATTTGCTGTGGTCATTTACTATCCACCATCATAGGAAGGTTTTTCCCGTTTGTCATGAAGATCAGCTTGGCATTTGGCGAATTAGTAATGGCTTTAATCATTTCATATTGCAGAAGTTTATCACTAAGTCCTGTGCTTAATATTTTCTGATAATCGGCAATACCTTGCGCCTCAACTCTTTTCCTCTGAGCCTCCTGTGTTTCTTTTTGAAGAACGAATTGCATTTTCTGTGCATCCTGTTCGGCATTTATTTTTGATTCAATAGAGGCTTTTACCGAAGCAGGCAGGGTAATATTTCTAACTAGAAGTTGTTCCAGCAGCAGACCCCTATTTTTAAAGTTTGTTTCAATTGTAGCAAATATTTTTGACTGAAATTCATCTCTTTTTGTCGAGTAAAGTGCAACAGCATCATAATAAACTGCATTATCCCTGATTTTTGTTCTGCAAATCGGACGAACAAGAACATTTCTGTAATCGGTTCCAACCTCTTTGAGAATCCTGGGTGCTTCGGTAGGGATAACTTTGTACAATACAGTAAGATCGATCACTACCTCGAGTCCATCTGCTGTTAAAACACGAATGGCATCATCACCCTGTTTCGAGCCTTCATCCTGTACTCCTGACATGGTATAATTTTCGGTTCTGACGTCGAACATAACCACCTGGACCAATGGATTAATAATGTTTAATCCGCTTTCAAGGATATTATTGTTCACTTTGCCAAACAGCTTCTGAACACCTACCTGTCCTGGCTCTACCTGAACAACACATGCTATTGACATTCCGATCAGGATGACAATTACACCGGCTGTTTTAATCATCGATCTGTATTTTCGCAACATAGGTTCATCCGCTTTGGCAGCTACAAACCCGATAATGAGAATTATAATACCTACTATTATTACTGTCATAATTTTGATGTTTATTAATGTTATTTAAAAATTTAATAGAAGTTGCTAAGGTAGTCAGAAAAATGAGATTGCTATCCACTATATCCGTCCCGATATCCGTTTCTCATCCATTCCAGGTTTTCATGTCTGAAATAAGGTGATAGAAACATGGCATATTTTGATTTCTCAGCATCGTTCATTGGCTTGAAATTTCGCAGAAGATTCAGATTGGATTCAACAACCTTTTTGCTGTCCATGCCTACTGCAATACCATCAGGCCCCTCTAGTGACAAAGCAAATCTTACCAGCTCCTTTGGATCAATCCCCTGTATGGTTTCTTTTGGTCTCACAGTTTTCATTAACATCACCCCCATTCCTCTTTGTTTTGCTGATGGAATTAAAGTTCCCTGCCGGTTCTCCTTATTATCACCATAATGGTTCATCGCAAACAACATACTGTCAAACCTGCCGGTATCTACCATGGCTTTCAGCGCCTGTGCATTTCCATGACCTGAGAAACCTATAAATCGTGCAACTCCTTCATTTTTCATCTGCGAAAAAAGATCCAGCACCCCATCGCTTTTGCAGATATTATTCACATCTTCAATAGATTCTACAGAATGAATCTTTAACATGTCGACATGATCTGTTTGTAGTCTTTTAAGGCTTTCTTCAATCTGAACCTTGGCTTTTTCCGGATCACGCGCTGAGATTTTGGTTGAAAGGAAAATTTCCTTTCGTCTATGTTTTATTATATTTCCTAACCGTTCTTCACTTACAGCTCCAGTGGCTTCATTGACATAGTCGTGAGCGGTATCCCAGTAGTATAGTCCGCTATCGAGGGCGTAATTACACATTTCAATTGCTTCGTCAAGGGTGGCAATATTAAGAAATCTGCTACCCAAGCCTATTGCCATTTTCGGGATTACAACACCTGTTTTACCAAGAACAGTTGTTGGAAGTCCTTTAGCATCGTACTGATTATCAACCATTTTTCTGGCTTTTTCTGAATCCAGATTTTCAGAAAATGCCACCTGAATACCTGCAACAGCAACTCCGGCCCCAAGGGTTGTTTCAATAAATTTCCGCCTTGTAAGGTTTTTTCTCATGGTAACAGAATTTTAAGTACTTCTTTCAAAAAATTAGTATAAATGTTTTTCCCAGCACTAATTTACACTTAAAAGGGAAATAAATAATGGGTAGATTGAATTAAAAAGGCGCAATTTTTAATTGCGCCTTAGTTTTACGTACAAGTATTGACTGACTAATCCTATAACGTAAATGTATACGTAAACTTCAGTAAAACAGACCTGTTATAAACAGTGGCAACCTTGGATTCTCGATATCCCTGTATGTATTTCTTCCTTCATTGAATACAATATAGAAATCATTACCTTCATGCGGATTATAACGGAACCTGAGATTGGTCATTAAGGTGTTGCTCAGCGCTGTTATACTGAATGAAAGTGCTTATTGACAGCTTAGTATTAAAAGGCCCCTGGGTAGGATCAGTCATGCCCATGGCATCCTTGGAAATTGTAAAATCGCTTCAAAACCTTATCCAGGAGTGCAAGACATATCGTTTCTAAAAACCTAATCCATTCACTAATGACAACATTTCATGCATCAAGTATTATCTGATACTTGTGTAGTTGTCATAAACCCTGGCGTGCAAATTTGTATGGGGATTCGGAATGAAAATTCATTCCAGGCCAGGAATCTCCAGCCGATTTTTGTTTTATACGGTTTAAACCTTTTTCATTCTATTATGTTAATCTGGCAATATGATAACAAAAGTTAAAATAAGTTAAACTTTCATCTCATGTTCAATTTAAGGGAATAAAACTAAATATGAGTATGTCTTTATATCGACTTTGTTTTAAAACAGCTAACTTAGTGAAACAAAAATATCAAAAAGCTAAACATTAATTTGAATATAAATACTAATGGACCAAAATCATAAGAAATGAATACCAGATTTTCAATTTTAATTATATCTTGTTTCTTTAGCATAACAAGCGCACCATCTTTAAACGCCCAGCAAAAAGTCTGGACCGTTGATGATTGTATACAGTATGCTCTACAGAAGAATATACAGGTTCAACAGGCTCAGGTGACCAGCAATATAAGCAATGAAAACCTTTTGCTGGCAAAAGCATCCTTGTATCCCTACCTGAGCAGTTCCGCAAGACAGAGTTACAACTGGAACAATGTTGTCAATTCGACTACAGGATCTACTACTTTCGAAGGAACGAACGGCGTAAATATTTCTGCCAGTTCATCAATGACATTATACAATGCTTCCAGAATTCGTAATGGAGTAAAGCAATCCGAAGCCAATTATAATGCATCTCAATATAATATCGAAGTCATTAAAGAAACCGTGAGTCTTAATGTGCTGAACGCTTACCTGCAGGTTCTTTATTCGGAGGAACAAGTCAAAAACGATACGGATCAGATTGCTTCGCTGGCCGAACAGCTGAACCTGGCGAGTGAGAGACTTAAGCTGGGTGCAATAGCAAATTCAGATTATCTGCAGGTAAAATCACAGCTGGCTACGGAGAAACAAACTCTTGCCGCAGCCCAGAGCCAGCTGGCCATTAACAGGATAGCACTGATGCAGATAATGGAGTTTCCTATAACCAGTGACTTTCAGATACAACACCCGAATCTTGACAGCCTTATCAATCAGAAGAGGATACCTGATCCCGTGGAAGTTTATCAGACAGCACTGGGGATAAAACCAGAGGTAAAAAATGCCGAACTGACCAAAAAAAGTTCTCAGATCGGCATTGATCTGGCAAAGGCTAATTATTACCCTTCACTCTCTTTGAATGCTGGTGTATCAACTTCATATTCGGGTTATCAAACAAGTTATTCTACCAGTTATCGCCCGGGAACCACATTCGGTGATCAGCTTAAAAACAATATTAGCCCGGCAATAGGACTTTCAGCTTCCATTCCCATATATCAGAACAGGCAGGTCAAAACAGAGGTCGAAGTCGCAAAGCTGAACTTAAATAATGCAGAACTGAATGAACTTTACACTAAGGATGTGCTCAGGAAGGCTATTGAACAAGCATGTCAGAATGTAGTCTCAAACCAGATTGAGTATGAAGCGAGCGCAGAGGCATATAAGGCAGTAAAGGAATCTTACGATGTAGCCAGTGAAAAGTATGACAGGGGTTTAATGAGTTCGATTGATTTTCTGATTCAGAAAACGACTTTTATTGCATCTCAAAGCACTTTTCTTCAGTCAAAATATGCATTGATATTCAGCTACAAAATACTTGATTTTTATGCAGGTCAGCCTTTGTCATTCAATAATAAGAATAAATAAAAAAATTAAATAATCAGAATTATAATGAAGAGCAGAAGAAATTTTACAAAGACAGTAATTGTCGCAATAATTGCGCTGGATGTCATTTTAGCCGGTTCATGCAAGAAAGGATCAAAAGAGTACACTTTTGAGATCTCTCAGGTCAAAAAGGGTACAATTATCAATACTATAACCGCAACCGGAACACTTGAAGCTGATACTACGGTTTTAATAGGCACCCAGGTATCAGGAGTGATAAATAAAATATTTGTCGATTTCAACTCAATCGTTAAGAAGCATCAACTTCTTGCAGTACTCGACACAACACCACTACAGACGCAGGTTCGACAGTCTCAGGCCGCACTTGACCAATCAAAAGGTGAAGTGGAATTTCAGCGTGCCACTTTTGAAAGATACCAGGCTTTGCTTGATAAAAAGCTTATTGCTCAGGCTGATTATGACCAGGTGAAGTACTCTTATTCAACAGCCAGGGCTGATCTGAAGACAGCCCAGGCAGGGTATGACAAAGCTGTTGTAAACCTCAATTATGCTTATATTACTTCACCCATTCTGGGTGTTGTTCTTAACCGTGCCGTGGATCAGGGTCAGACTGTTGCATCCAGTTTCAGTACACCAAACCTCTTTACAGTTGCAAATGACCTGACACAGATGCATGTTGAAGCTAACGTTGATGAGGCAGACATAGGTCAGGTAAAACAAGGACAGCCGGTTGATTTTACTGTCGATGCTTTCCCTACCGAGATATTCAGAGGAGATGTCAGGCAGATCAGGTTACAACCGACCGTTACATCAAATGTCGTAACCTATACAGTAATTGTGAATGCTCCAAATCCGGATAAGAAACTGATGCCGGGTATGACGGCAAACATAACCGTACTTGTTCAGAAGGTAGACAGCGTATTAATTGTTCCCGGAAAAGCTCTCCGTTTTGTCCCCGATGCTACCTGGCTGGCTGAATACATGAAAAAGAATCCCTTCGGACAGAGACCAGGGGGAGCTGGTGGAGCAGGAAGACCAGCGGGAACAGGAGGAACAGGTCAGGCTGGCACAGGAGCGCCTGACCCGGCTGCAGCAGCACAATATCAGGCCAACGCTGCACAATACCAGACCGGTGGAGCCCAGGCAGGGAAAAAACCTGTTGTTGTCTGGGTAAAATCAGGCGATTCAGTACATCGTGCACGCGTAACCACAGGCGCAATAGACGGAACAAATGCTGAAATAAAATCGGGTCTTAAAGAAGGAGACGAAGTCATTCTTTCAATGAGTCTCCCAGGCAAATCAGCGACCACAACTGCAGCAGCAACACCAACTACAACTAGTCCATTCATGCCCCAACGGCCACCTCAGGGCGCTGGCAGAAGATAAAAATGATACAACAATTATGAAGAAGCTGATTGAAATTGTAAAGCTTAAAAAAAATTATTACGTAGGAGATGTTACTGTGCACGCCCTCAGGGGAGTTGATATGGTAGTATATGAAGGCGAGTTTGTAGCTATAATGGGGGCCAGCGGATCAGGAAAATCCACAATGCTGAACATTATCGGATGTCTTGATAAACCTACGGAGGGTGATTATTTTCTTGACGGAACGAATATTTCTGATCTTAATAAAAACCAGCTTGCCAACCTGAGAAACAGAAAACTTGGTTTTGTATTTCAGACTTATAACCTTCTGCCAAGAACAAATGCACTTGATAATGTGGAATTGCCATTATTATACAATTCGACGATAAAAACCAGGGAGAGGAGAGAGAAAGCCAAGAAGGCGCTTGAATCAGTCAGCCTTTCTGACAGGATGGACCACAAGCCCAATCAGCTTTCCGGAGGGCAGCAACAGCGAGTTGCAATTGCCAGATCGCTTGTCAATGATCCTGTAGTGATTCTTGCCGATGAGGCTACAGGAAACCTCGATACCCGGACATCTTTTGAAATTATGGCGCTTTTTCAGGATCTTAATGACCAGGGAAAGACAATAGTTTTTGTGACTCATGAGGCGGATATCGCCAGGTGTGCAACACGTAATATTTATTTTAAAGATGGTCTCATTTTGAGAGAAAGTGTAGTAAAAGACAGAATAAATGCGCACGAGATGCTTGCAAGCATACCAGTTGAAGAAGATTTGTAAACCAGTGAATTATGAGTATTAAAAACCTATTGAAAATTGCAATGAATGCCCTGTTAAGAAATAAACTCAGGGCTTTTCTGACAATGCTTGGAATTATTATAGGAGTTGCATCGGTTATTGCCATGCTGGGAATCGGACAGGGATCAAAACTAAGCATACAGCAGCAGATTGCAGGTATGGGATTGAATCTGGTTACAGTCGTTCCCGGATCACAACAAAGAGGCGGAATCCAGTACGGGGCAGCAACAATGCAAAGTCTGAAAGAAACAGATCTTACAGCAATTCTTTCAGACTGTCCTGCCGTCCTTGCTGCCACACCTGAAGTGAGGGGAAACGGACAGGCTGTTTTCGGAGCTTTGAACTGGCCAACATCTCTATACGGTGAAAATGAAAGTTACTTGCAGATCAGGGAGAGGGCAGTTGCAAATGGACGGATGTTTACTGAAAGAGAACTGAGCAGTGCTGCTAAAGTTTGTCTTCTGGGACAGACAGTTGTAACAAATTTATTTGGCCCCGGAGCAGACCCTGTCGGGCAGGTCATTAGATTTAAAAAAATACCATTTGTTGTAATCGGTGTACTTGAATCAAAAGGATTGAATACCTTCGGTCAGGATCAGGATGATCTGATACTGGCTCCGTATACAACAGTTCAGAAAAGGGTGCTTGCAATTACCTGGGTCCAGAGTATCTATACATCAGCCGTTGATGCCAAATCTACAGACGTGGCAGCAACACAGATTGAAGAAACTGTCCGAAGAACCCATAAAATTAAAGCTTCTGACCAGGATGATTTTACTATCAGGAACCAGACGGAATTATTATCTACTTTCAGCTCTGTAAGCAATATTCTTACAATTTTACTTGGTGCAATAGCCGGTATTTCTCTGCTTGTAGGAGGTATTGGTATCATGAACATAATGTACGTATCTGTTACCGAGCGAACCAGGGAAATTGGTCTGCGTATGGCAATCGGAGGTAAAGGATTTGATATTTTGCTGCAGTTCCTTACCGAATCAATTTTACTAAGCATTACCGGAGGTATAATCGGTATTCTGCTTGGTATTGCGGCATCCAAGGTAATCGGATCCACTATGGGTTGGCCTGTAGTTGTACTGCCAAGTTCCGAAGTTCTGTCATTTGTAGTGTGTACGGTAATTGGAGTATTTTTTGGATGGTATCCTGCAAGAAAAGCAGCCAGCCTCGATCCGATTGATGCTTTGAGATATGAATGACTCGTCCTGATTTTTGGCCCAGTTTGAAGTCAGGTATCCAGATATAGCTTAAGGGATACTATCGCTTTTTCTGCTTATGAAATGCACCTTTTCAACACCCACGCCCCTGTATTTTTCAAATTAATCAATACAACCCAAGTTAAACAAATTCTGAATTTTATGGTGGCAGTTATAACGGAAAAAGCCCGCAAAGAATTTACACTCTGCGGGCTTAAATATTAACTCTTACTACTGGTATTTCTTAATGCCTTTCCTCTCTGTTTTCTCTCATTTGTGGCTGAACTTTTACATGTTGTCCGATATTTGCCCCGTAATATTTTGATTTCTGAGCTGGTCTTGAAGTTCCGGTCTTTTTTTCTGCGGTAGCATTTTTCTTTAATTCAGTCATCTTATTCCTGTCTTCCTTTGAAAAGGAAATTGATTTTTCTCCATTTTCATTAAATCCTCTGATGTTCGTGACTTCAGTTTCCTTATAAACACTGCGATAATAGTACCTTGGATAATTTGAAACATAGAACTGGTGATGCATCCATGGCTGAAAAACATCCACATCCAGGGCTACCACAAATGCATTGTACAAATCAAATCCACTATACATGGGTGGTAATCCATAGGAGAATAACCATTGTCCGTCATCGAGGTACACAAAATCCTGATTTGACAAGTCATAGTAGGTTTCAATATCAGGTATATAATAATATCTTACCCCTGGAAAATAAGCAGGTGCCCAGACAGGATTTGAGTATTTCACCACCTGAGCTTGTAATGAGGATTTTCCAAAACCACTTAATATTGTCAATAAAATAACAATTCCGGTGGTGATTCCGATTTTTCTTAATGTTTTCATGATTTTCTGTATGTGTTTAGTGAATTAATATGACATGATCTTTAAATCGTTTTTTATAAATTTCTTAATGACAAATTTATTTCTAAAAACAGTAGGGTGAGTTAGGTTTAAATTAATTTAAGATTAAGAAAGGGTTAATAATAAACCTGATTTGCAACCAACCAATGCACTTTGTTGTTAAATATAATAAAGAAGCCTTTTCAGATAATAAATCAATAATAATTACAACCATCCTATGATTAAAATCCTGAATATTGAGTCCCCTCCGAAAAGTCTGAAAAAATGCAATTGCCACCAAGACACGAAGGCACCAAGATTCACAAAGAGCTTATCTTTAATGATTTATTCTTGGTGATCCAACAGATGGCGGATGTACCTTGGTGCCTTGGTGCCTCGGTGCCTTAGTGGCAAGAATAATACATTTCGGACCAGAATCAATATTGAACTCTTAAAATAATTATCTTTGATAAAACAGCAGAAAATGAAAGGAAATAAGAATAAAATGAGGGTTCATATCCGTGTAAAATTATCTCTCATCCTGATTCTGATAAATATCTCATTTTCTGTTTATTCTCAAGACAACCATAAATCGGATACTATACCATCATTTGCACTCGGCCAATGTATTGATTATGCCATGCAACACCAGCCGGCGCTGAATCAATCCTTAATTAATCTGACCGTTACCAAAATCAATAATAGAATAAACTTATCAGGCTGGCTGCCACAGTTAAATCTCTCAGGGAACCTGTTATATTATAATCAGTTGCCTACAACGTTTATTCCAAATCAGGCTAATCCTGCCGGGCCGCCCGTTGAAACGCACAACGGCATGAGCAACACTTTTATCCCCGCATTATCCGCTTCACAGACATTATTCAATCCGCAGCTTGTTTATGCAGCAAAAAGGGCGCCATTATATATCAGGCAGGCTGAACAGGTGACTGACAGCGTGAAAATAAATATCGTTTCAACTGTCAGCAAATCATTTTATAATCTCCTGCTTACTCTTGAGCAGATAAATGTTTTGAAAGAAGACACTGCACGACTTGGCAGGAGTGTCCGGGATGCTTATCATCAGTATGTGGGGGGTATAGTGGATGTAACAGATTATGAACAGGCTATTATCACCCTGAATAATTCAAAAGCACAATTGAAACAGCAAACTGAAAATGCTGTTCCGTCATATGCTGCACTGAAACAATCAATGGGTTGTCCGCCCCAGGAACAGTTTAACATAGCTTTCGATACGTCGCTGATGATGCAGGAGATAACTTTTGATACAACACAACTATTACAATACGAAAAGCGCATTGAGTATCAGCAGCTTCAAACCCTTAAAAATTTACAACATCAGTTGATCGATTACAATAAACTATCATTTCTGCCCACTGTATCTGCAATATATAATTATTATTATGAATACGAAAGTAATACATCTTCAGCCCTGTTTAATACTGCTTATCCCTATTCCTATATGGGGTTAACATTCAATTTCCCAATATTCACCGGGTTTTCGCGTACTGAAAATTTACGTAAATCGAAATTACAGGAACAGATTGTGGACTGGGATGTAAGCAGACTTAAATCACAGATATATACAGAATATACTTCAGCGTTAGCCGCTTACAAAAGCAATCTTTACAACCTGAGTTTGCTGAATGATAATGAAAATCACGCTAAAAATGTTTACCGTATCGTATCGCTGCAGTATATGCAGGGAATAGTTCCATATCTCAATATAATTGTTGCTGAATCAAACCTGATAACAGCTGAGATTGGTCATATAAACGCTTTGTTCCAGCTTATGTCAAGCAAAATTGATCTGGAAAAAGCAATTGGAGTGATCTCTTTTAATCATTAATACATTAAAAATTCATGTTTATGGATAGATCGTACCTGACCATAGCCCTTATTAGCTGCCTGCTTCTTTGTTCATGCAAACAAAAGCAGGTGCCACCTCCTTCGCCTGTACCGGTAAACCTGTTTACTGTAAAAGCCCGACCGGTTGTATATTACGACAGGTACACCTCAACAACTGTTGCGCTTTATCAGGTAACCCTTTTTTCGCAAGTGCAGGGATACATAACCGGAATATTTTTCAAGGAAGGCAGCCACGTGAAAAAAGGTGAGAAACTGTACGAAATTGACAGACGGATTTATGAGGCCAACTTTAATGCAGCAGCTGCCAACATGAAAGTTGAGGAGGGGAATTTGAAGCAGGCCCAGCAGGATGCGGATCGTTACGAGTACCTGAATAAAAACCAGGCAGTAGCAAAACAGCTTTATGATCATGCAATTATTACTTTAGAAAATGCAAAAAATTCTTATAAATCTGCAGCAGAGGCATTTAATAATGCCAAAACCAATTTGAATTATTCAATAATTACTGCATCATTTGATGGAACAATAGGATTCAGTCAGGTAAAACCAGGAGATTTGACGACACCTGGTCAGACTGTTCTCAATACCATCTCCAGCGATGATCCTATGGGGGTCGACTTTTTAATTAATGAAAAGCAGTTGGCATATTATGAGAAACTTCAAAGTGGTAAGGCTATATCATCTGATTCCCTCTTTACACTTATTTTGCCGGACAATTCTTTTTATTCAAATACAGGAAAAATCTCTGTGATTGATCGCGCCGTCAATTCTCAGACAGGCACTATAAGAATCAGGCTTGTTTTTCCCAATCCGAATGGCATTTTACGGGCAGGTATGAGCTGCGTTGTCAGAGTCCGGAATCAGGATTCTTCTCCGCAATTGATCGTTCCAAATAAGGCCGTTGTGGAAGAAATGGGTGAATATTTTGTTTATATAGCAAAAGACTCCGTGATGGGAAATTCATCCGTTAAAGGCACAGGAGCTCCTTTATTGAACGGGGGACACAGTTTATTTGCATTTCAAAAGAAAGTCCAGACAGGAGTGACAATCGGATCAAATGTGATCATTAAAAAAGGAATACGTGAAGGTGATAGAATAGTTGTCGACGGAGTACAGGCTCTGCGCAACGGATCACAGATATCACAATCACAGCAACGCCCTGCTGCTCCTGACGGAAAGGATACAGTGACCCGAAAGAGTAATCAGATTATGCATAAGCCATGATCGCTAATACCTTTATTAAGAGGCCCGTAACTGCAATTGTTATTTCTGTGGTACTGGTGATTTCCGGTATTATCAGTATTCTCAGCTCATCAATAGAGCAATATCCTGATATCACACCTCCCGTTGTGCAGGTAAATGGTCAGTTTACAGGAGCCGATGCTCTGACTGTTGAGCAAACAGTGGCCACTCCTATTGAACAACAGGTAAACGGTACTCCGGGGATGGAATATATGCAAAGCAACAATACCAATAACGGCTTAATGTCAATGAACATTACCTTCAAAATAGGGACCAATATTGATATTGCCACTCTTGATGTTCAAAACCGCGTAAGCATTGCCACGCCCCTGGTGCCTGCAGCTGTAAGCCGCCTTGGCCTTACGGTTAGGGCTCTAAACCCCCGGATGCTTATGATGGTAGCCATCTTTGCACCAAAGGGAACACACGATATCACTTTCCTCGATAACTATTCCAATATATTCGTACAGGATGCATTGCTTCGTGTGCCGGGAGTAAGCAGTATCAACAGATATACCGATGATTTCAGTATGCGGGTCTGGATGAATCCTGAGAAAATGGCTTCCTATAGCCTTACTCCCCAGGATGTTATTTCCGCCTTGAATGCTCAGAATGTTCAGGTAGCTGCCGGTTCGGCCGGAGTGCCTCCTCAGCAAAAAACGCAGACCTACGAACTAGGTATTCTTGTAAATGGCCGGTTAAGCAAAGTTTCTGATTTCGAAAATGTTATTGTAAAAACGGTCCCGGCGACAGGCGAATTGGTTTATCTGAAGGATGTGGCAAGAGTTGAACTTGGCAAATTTACCTTTTCCAGTAATTCATTCGTTGACGGGAAACGGGCTTCCTGCCTGCTCATTTACCAGGCTCCCGGAAGCAATGCCCTGGAAACAGCAAATGGCATATACAAGGTTATGGCACAACTGAAAAAGTCGTTTCCTTCTGATGTTGATTATAGCGTACCTTTTGAATCGGTAACTGTTGTGAAGGTTTCAATGCATGATGTGGTAGTCACATTGTTGAAAGCCCTTGGACTTGTCGCGTTAGTAGTTTTCCTGTTTCTTCAGAGTCCGCGGTCCACGCTGATCCCGGTCCTTGCTATACCCGTTTCAATTTTAGGAACCTTTATTTTCTTTATCCCGTTAGGATTTACCATCAATACCCTTACTATGTTCGGTTTTGTGCTGGCCATTGGAATTGTGGTGGATGATGCAATTATTGTAGTAGAGGCGGTGCAACATTATATTGATTACAACCACATGTCAGCTAAAGAGGCCACTTATCAGGCCATGAAGGATATTTCAGCGCCGGTTGTAGCCATAGCGCTTATACTGGCGGCGGTATTTGTTCCTGTCGGCTTTATACCGGGTATAGTCGGTCATTTGTACCAGCAGTTTGCTATTACCATTGCAATATCCGTTATACTCTCCGCTTTCATTGCCTTATCGCTGACACCGGCTCTTTGCTCGCTGCTTTTAAAACCATCGCAAACATATTATTCGTCTACTAAATGGCCGGGGAAGTTTTTTTATCGTTTCAACACCTGGTTTGAGAAGCTTACGGCTAATTATTCGCTGGGAGTAAAACGCAGCATTAAAGCATCAAGGTACGTGGTCATTTTACTGATATGTATCTGCATTGGCACATACTTTTTGTTTCAAAATAAGTCGACCAGCTTTATTCCTTCCGAAGACGATGGAAATTTATACGTAACGTATCAATTGCCTCCTGCATATTCTACAGTGCAATCAGTTGCTGTAATGACTCAGCTGATGCAAGTCATTACATCCACTCCGGGTATAGGCCATTATGCTGCACTGTCAGGTTTGAATGTTGTAACCAATGCAACCAATTCAAACTGCGGTACAATATATTGCCAGCTTAAACCATGGGATGAGCGCTCTGTTTCAGCTGAACAGGTACCCGGTATTATAAGTGTGATGCAAAAGCGTATTTCTGAAGCCGGTATAAAAAATGCCAGTATCCAGGTTATTCAGCCTTCGCCAATTCCGGGAGTAGGGTCGACTGTGGGATTCAGTTTCCAGATAGAACAACGCAATACTACTGATGATGTCCAGGCATTTGAAAAGGTTGTTAACAATTTTGTAGCTGAAGCTAACAGAGATCCGGCAATCTCCAAAGCATACAGTTATTATTCAGCCCACACACCAAACTTTAGTCTTACCGTGAACCGGGAAAAATGCGAAAAACTGGGTGTAAATATTGCAGATGTATTTACAACTATCCAGGCTTATATGGGTAGCATGTACATAAATGATTTCACTACCTATAACCGTACCTTTCATGTAGTAATTCAGGCAGATACATTGTTCCGTCAATTTGTATCCGATATTGATAAATATTATGTTCGTAATCAATCAGGGAATATGGTGCCATTAGGCACATTGATCAGTTACAAGCCGGCAGAAGCCGCTTCCCTGATATCGCATTTTAATATTTTCCGCTCAGCTGAAATAGATGGAGCATCCACGGCAGGATACAGTAGTTCTCAATCCCTGAAAGCGCTGGAAAAAATAGCTGCTAAAATTTTACCTGAAGGTTATGCCTATGAGTATTCAGGATTAAGTTTTGAGGAGATACAGGAAGGCTCTTCCACATTTTATATCTTCCTCTTCTCTATCACCTTTGTATTTCTTTTTCTTGCAGCATTATATGAAAGCTGGTCTGTGCCTTTTTCGGTACTGCTGGCAGTCCCCATAGGAGCTTTTGGCGCAATACTTACACTCACATTTCTTCGGGGCATATCAAACAATGTCTATGCGCAGATAGGTCTTATTACCCTCATAGGGCTTGCTGCCAAGAATGCCATCCTGATTGTGGAATTTGCAAAAGTTCGTGTCGACCGGGGAGAAGAACTTATAAAATCCACTATGGAAGCTGTTAAACTGCGTTTACGTCCCATTGTTATGACTTCTATGGCATTTCTTCTGGGCGTTCTGCCTCTTGCATTTTCAACAGGAGCAGGAGCTGTAGCTCGCAGAACAATAGGGTTTACGGTTCTAGGTGGTATGCTGGCAGCATCTACACTTGCAATATTCATAGTGCCGGTTTTGTTTGTGATAATCACAAGGGTTTCATATGGCCCCGGGACATTGGCTTATCTTCAGGCTCATCATGAAGAATTAATGGAAAAAGCTCAGAAAGTTGAGCAGCAGAATATTGATCCCGAGTTAGAATACGAGATACAAAAATCACGTGATTCCAATAAAACTGCTCAGTAATGATAGCTAATACATTTATCAAAAGGCCTGTTACTGCTATCGTTATATCAGTAGTCTTAATGGTTTCCGGCATTATATGTATCAATAATCTGCCGGTTGATCAATATCCAAATATATCACCGCCAGCCGTATCAGTATCCGGACAGTATACGGGAGCGGATGCACAGACCGTGGAACAAACGGTCGCAACACCTATCGAAGAACAGGTAAACGGCACACCCGGGATGGACAATCTACAAAGCACCAGTACTAACAGCGGGGCTGTGAACATAAGTGTGACATTTAAGGTTGGAACCAATGTTCATATTGCGGCATTAAATGTCCAAAACCGTGTTGGTATCGCAACCCCTCTTCTGCCTTCAGTAGTTAGTCGTCTTGGTCTCACAGTGCGTGCCCGTAATCCCGATCAGCTTATGCAGGTAGCCATTTATTCACCGAATGGAACACATAACATAACTTTTCTCGATAATTACACAAGTATATACATTGAGGATGCTTTACTTCGAGTACCAGGTGTAGGGGATATCACTGCAAGAACCGATCAGTTTAGTATTCGTGTCTGGATGAATCCTGAACAAATGGCATCGCACGGCCTGACCCCGCAGGATGTAATTAATGCACTGAATGCACAAAACGTACAGGTGGCTGCTGGTTCGGCCGGAGCTCCCCCTCAATATGATTCACAAACTTTTGAATTGGGAATCCTGGTAAACGGACAATTAAAAAATGTTCCCGATTTCGAGAAAGTTATTGTTAAAACTGTTCCATCCACAGGTGAAATGATTTATCTGAAAGACGTAGCGAGGGTAGAGCTGGGGAAATTCACATATTCCAGCAACTCATTCGTTGATGGCAAAAGGGCTTCTATTTTAATGATATTTCAATCACCGGGAAGCAACGCACTGCAAACAGCAAATAATGTTTACGCTGCGTTGGCACAAATGAAGAAATCTTTCCCGGCCGATGTTGATTATAAGGTGCCCTTTGAGTCAATTACCATCATAAAAGTATCTATGATTGAAGTAGTAGGAACTTTGTTGAAAGCCCTGGCTCTTGTTGGTCTTGTGGTTTTACTCTTTCTCAAGAACATCCGGTCAACCCTTATACCTATTCTTGCAATACCTGTGTCTATTTTAGGCACTTTCTGCTTTTTTTTACCGTTAGGTTTTACGATAAATACACTCACCATGTTCGGGTTTGTGCTTGCTATTGGTATTGTAGTTGATGACGCCATTATTGTTGTAGAGGCGGTACAGCATAATATAGACAAGTACAAGATCTCTGCAAAAGAGGCTACATATCGGGCCATGAAGGATATTTCAGCCCCGGTTGTGGCCATAGCGCTGATACTGGCTGCTGTTTTTGTTCCGGTTGGCTTTATACCGGGAATTGTAGGCCGTTTGTATCAGCAGTTTGCCATTACCATTGCCATCTCTGTAGTGCTTTCAGCATTCATTGCTTTATCTTTAACTCCGGCGCTTTGTTCACTTCTTTTAAGGCCATCTCCCACTGAAAAACCATCTAACTGGATAGGCAGGTTTTTCTACTTTTTCAATAATTGGTTTGAAAAGATGACTGATAAATACACTAATGGAGTAAAACGCAGCATCAAAGCCTCAAGGTATATTGTTATTTTACTTATATGCATATGTGTTTCAGCTATTATTTTATTTAAGAAAAAACCATCAGGTTTTATTCCTTCTGAAGATGGAGGACGTCTTTATCTGACATATCAGTTGCCTGAGGCATCCTCTACAACACAATCTGTTGAAGTCATTACTAAACTGATGACGATAGTAGGTTCCACTCCCGGTATTAATCACTATTCTGCCATATCGGGGCTGAACATAGTTAATTCAGGAGCCACATCTAATTGTGGTACTATTTTTTGTATGCTAACGCCGTGGGAAGAACGTACTAAACCTGAGGAGCAAGTGCCAGGTATTATGGATGTGATAAAAAAACGTATAGCTGCAGCCGGCATTAAAAATGCCACTATTGTAGTCATTCCTCCTCCACCCATCCGTGGTATAGGGCAGGCCGCAGGATTCAGTATGCAGATAGAACAGGGTAATACGAATGATGATGTATATGCATTTGAAGCTGTTGTAAAAAAGTTTGTAGCCGAAGCACATAAAAATCCGGCAATCAGTACTGCATTTAGTTATTACGGCGCACATACTCCAAGCTATGATCTTACTCTTGATCGCGAGAAATGCGAAAAGATGGGAGTAAATATATCAGATGTATTTACAACAATGCAGGCATATATGGGCAGTTTGTTCGTAAATAATCTAACGCTTTATAATCGTACTTTCCATGTGGCAGTGCAGGCAGATACAACATTTCGTGCATTGATATCAGATATGAATAAATACTACGTGCGCAATCAGATGGGGCAAATGGTACCTCTCAGTACCCTGATAAGTTATGTGGCGACTGTAGCTCCACCATTAATTAAGCACTATAATATTTTCCGCACTGCAGAAATAGATGGTTCAACTCCTCTTGGATTTAGTACAGGACAGGGGATAGAAGCGTTGAAAGCCACGGCTGAAAAGGTTTTGCCACAGGGATATACATATGAGTTTTCAGGATTAAGCCTGGAGGAAATAAGAGCCGGGTCAATCACTGTTTATATCTTTATTTTTTCCATTATTTTCGTGTTTCTTTTTCTGGCCGCACTCTACGAAAGCTGGTCTGTACCTTTTTCAGTTATGCTTGCTGTGCCGATAAGCGCTTTCGGCGCCATCCTGCTGCTTATGTTTATACCGCGTCTTACCAACAATGTTTATGCACAGATAGGACTTATAACTCTGATCGGGCTCTCAGCCAAGAATGCCATTCTGATTGTGGAATTTGCCAAAGTACGTGTTGACCGCGGAGAAGAACTTATAAAATCCACACTCGAAGCAGTCAGCCTGCGATTTCGCCCCATCATTATGACATCCATGGCCTTTATCCTGGGTGTTCTGCCACTTGCATTTGCAACAGGGGCAGGCGCAGTCGCAAGAAATACAATAGGATTTACCGTTCTCGGGGGCATGCTTGCAGCCTCCACTCTTGCCATATTGATTGTCCCGGTACTGTTTGTTATAATTACCCGATTCTCGTATGGGAAAAAGAAACTTGCTTACCTGCAGGCTCATCACGAAGAATTAATGGAAAAGGCTATAAAAGTTGAACAACAGAATATTGATCCGGAGCTGGAGTATGAATTCACTCATTAAGAACTAAGATTAATTCAGCCGTCAGTTCCACATAAGTGTCTTAGTGAGATAAATGTGATATAAGCTTCTATTTTTTGTCAGAGTTATCTTCAAAAATCAGATTACTTTCCTTTTTGTAATACAATGAATTTAATATGACAAAAAGCTTGGTGATTTCATTTATTATTGCCTGAATAAATACATGCTGATCATTGGTGATCTTGTCAATGGGCATAATGCAGGAGACGAGGATATTTAAATTTTTAGGACTGGAAATGACGTAACTAAATGGTAAAACGGGTTGTTTCTCTATGATCATCTTATTACTGACATGAGGATAATTACATATCACTCCTTTCCTCGGTCCAAAGTGCTCACAAATAGTCCTCTGGGTATTGCTGTCAATTATTCTGAATAAGACCCATTCTGAATTTACGATTCCAATTACACGATCGCCAAAAAAGTTAAAAGCTTTTTTCAGACCCTCTTTCGTTTCAGGATATTTGTCGATAGTATTGAAAATCGATTTAATCTCCTGTATCTGAACATTCATAATAGCAATATATCGCTCTGAATCATTAAGCCTCTCCTCAACTTTCTTCTTCTCATCATTAATTTTATTAATCAGTTCTTTATGTTTGTTAACTTCACGTTTATATAAATTGAATATTAAAATACTTATAATAAACAAAATACAGATCATGAACCCTTCAAAAGTTTCCTCTTCCAATATAAATTTTGGAGTCAGACTTACCGGACCCTTAATTAAAGTCGGAGTATAAATTATGAAAGCAAACAGGATAATAAAGATTATCAAATATAAGATTTGAAGAAATGAAGACCGGATGTTCAGTTTTTTCATCAGTTACTAGATATCAGTTAAGTATTTTATAAGT
Organism: Bacteroidales bacterium; assembly: GCA_050014255.1. Taxonomy (GTDB): domain Bacteria; phylum Bacteroidota; class Bacteroidia; order Bacteroidales; family VadinHA17; genus LD21. Next base: position 24,055 of record JBEKDR010000014.1, read on the forward strand.
TTAAAAATCCTCTGCATAATTACCCAGATGATATGAGGGAAAGGATAAAACAGGGATACGGGCTTTGTTTATCATTTGATGTGCATAGGTTCCCAAAAGTATATTGGAAACACTCCTTTCCTGTTCTGTCATTATTGAAATAAGATCTGCATTTGCTGAAACTGAATACTCGAGTATTAAATCGGTCAGATTTCCTCCCTGAAGATGCTCAACTTTATATGGGATGTCGTGATCCCAAAAATAGGAACACACCTGTTCGGTGTATTTATACAACTTTTTTTCAATACTCTTTAGATGCGAACCTCTCACTGTAATGAGGTGAATTTCAGAATCAAACAGCTTTGCCAGCTCTACAGTATAAGGAACTTTCCCCCGTGTCTGCAGAGTAATATCCAGGGGCAAGACTATTCTTGCGATATCTGTTGATAATTTGCATTTTCTGACCGTGATAACAGGATTCTTCGAATGGGAGGCAATTTTGTATGCATTGCCCCCAATGAACAATTCTTCAAAACCTGATTCCCCGTGAGTGGAAAGGACAATAATAGAATCTTCAAACCTGTCTGCCAGGGTTGTTATTTCACTGAATATCTTACCTTCTTTAACAGTAAAACTCAAGGCACAATTAATATTTCCCCCATCTTTGCATTTTTGCAGGATTTCTTCAAATTTCCTTGTTGCCAGCAGATTCTCCTTATCCAGGAGTTCCTTATTATTTTCGATTTTCTTTCCGATAACATGTATCATTTGAACCTTTGCCCCTGTCTTTTTAGCCAGCATCAACGCCATATTCAAACCGTCCAGTGACTCGTTTGAAAAATCCAAAGGGACAATAATTGTTTTCATAAGTATAAAAATTATTTATTAATGACCTGATGGACAAATATATACACATTACAGGCATAAGAATCCTATAATAAATTTTGAGAAGAATTTTATTTTGATTTGGCCCATTAATCTTTCAGACCAAACAATCTACAGATTATCCTGCCAACCGTATCCCCTCAGCTCTATTTCAGCACACAGCCAATTATCCATTTCATCAAATGGAGCATCACCATTTTCAAGGTATATCTCATATGCTCTTCTGCGGATATCTTCTTCAGTTACTATCCTTTTGGTCTCTAAAGGTTTTGAATTCCTGACTTCCCTTCTCTTTTTTGTCTTAATCATCACATTTTCCATGGCTACACAATTTTTAAATTAATAAATAAATGTTTTTAACAGATTTCTCATCTTTTCTGCCACATCCTAAGAAAAGCTTGTCATTGAAGCAACGTTATTTTCTGCCCGATTAAGAATACTATGCCGGATTCTGGAAATAAGGCTGTTCTTTCCAAATGATACTTCAAGTCCATATTCCTGCAGGGATTGACATAATTTCTTCTTCTCTGACTGTGATAAATCCTTCTCAAAGTCAATCTCCCCTGAATCAAACGAATTATAGTTAAAACCAAGTCCTTCAAGTTCCTGGATTACAAAAAACCTGGTTCCCAGACATACCATATTTTTAATATAAATTTTCATGATTAGTTAGTATTAATAAGAGTTATACTATCTTTTTCATAATCTTAACCTGACTGGTTACCCGGGTTTAATCGTTTCGGGCTTTTTAGTTAGACAATTGTAAATCTTCAAACATTCTGTCAAAACAACATTTTAACATAGAATTAACTAATCGACCTTTGCAGTAAATTCATTATATCTTTTTTCAATCATTTCCCAATTAATAAGCTTCCAGAAAGCCTCTAAATAATCTTTCCGTTTATCCTGATAATCCAGATAATAAGCATGTTCCCACAAATCACAGGTCAATAATGGAATTAATCCGATACGCAAAGGATTTCCTGCATTGCTTTTCTGGATAATCTCCATCAACCCTTTCGGATTTAGGACCAGCCAGACCCAGCCGGCTCCGAATAATGATAAAGCAGCTTTGAAAAAAGAGTTTTTAAAGAATGAGACAGAACCAAAATTGCTTCTGATTACATCAGCAAAAGGACCTTTCAGAGTATTATTATTCCCAGCTTTTAAACTTTCAAAATAAAACGCATGATTCCATACCTGGGATGCAAAATTAAAAACCGGTCCGTCAGCAACTTTAATAATGGTTTCGAGATCTAAGTTTTTAAATTTTGTTCCGTTAATCCGTCTATTAAGATTCTTTATATAAGTCTGATTATGCATTTCATGATGAAGCTCAAGATTCATTCTGGAAATATATGGCTCCAGAGCGTTCAGATCATAAGGCAGTTCAGATAACTCGAAATTCATTTTATATATAGCTTTAATAATCTGTGATACAATATTTTGATTCTTTGATCATTTGTAAAACACAACTATTCAAAGCTACAGATATGTGGAATCCGATAAATTAAGCCGACATTAATGTTGCATTAAGATTTCATTAAGAGTTTTATTCACCATAGTCAGGTGATCCAGAAAAAACCGGTTAGCGCTCTTTGTCCTGCTTTTTTTTTACCACTGAGGTTCTTCACTCAGTACATATCCAAATCCCTTTTTTGTATGTATAAGCTTTTGAGGAAATTCTTTATCTATTTTATTCCTGAGTGAGTTGATATGAACATCAATTACGTTTGTTCCTGAATTAAATGAAAATCCCCAGATCTTTTCAGCAATATTCATTCTGTCAAATACCTTACCCTTGTTGCTTAACAACAATTCCAGGATTTTATATTCCGTAGCTGTAAGGCTAATCTCTTTTTCGTCGCGTTTGACTTTTTTTGAGATTGAATCAACTTCAAGATCAAGGACTTTTAAAACGGGATTCACGATAGTCTCCCTGTTTCTGCGGATCAACGCTTTAATGCGTGCAAACAGCTCCTGGAAACTGAATGGCTTTACCAGATAATCATCAGCTCCGCAATCAAACCCGGTTAGCTTATCGTCAACGGAATCGAGAGAGGTTAACATTATTACCGGAGTAAGATTATTATTGTTTCTGATCTTTTTGCATAAATCAAATCCGGAAATACCGGGAATAACAACATCAAGAATAATAACATCGTACTTCTTTGACAAAGCAAGTTTTTCGCCAATTGCACTGTCATAAGCAATATCCACAACACAATTATTGCTTTCCAGACCTATTTTAACAAATGATGAAATTTTGGGATCATCTTCCACCAGCAATATCTTCATACCCCTTTTACTAATATAACGCAAGTTAAACAAAACTATTTTATTTCCCCGGGATTATTATTATTTTTGAAGTATTCATTACATGCTTCCCAAGTTACTCTTCCGAACGTATGCATAGACTAAAATTATTTCCATCGGAGTTTTCACGTACCAGGAAGATTGCTATATCGATATCGATATTTATTGTACTTGTTTTAAGTGTGCTCGATGTTATTGGCTGGCTACTGAACATCAATCTCTTAAAGAGCCTTGTACCACAATGGGAACCAATGACTCTAAGTTCTGCAATTTGTTTTATTTTTGCAGTTTCAGCGCTTCTGATTATTCTGTCAGATTCCAGTGAGATAATCAGGAAAGTTCTTCCGATGATTTTTGCAGCTGCCATTTGTTGTATAAGCCTGATTTCTATTTATGTACATTTCTACACTTTTAGCTCCGGTCATGAATCTTCAATAACTTTAGTTTCATTTTTGACTATTTTTCTTTCCAAGGCTGAAAGAATGTCTTTCATGACAGCCTGTAATTCTTTGCTTTTAGGGGGAGCACTTATTCTTTTATTTACGATTAAAGAAAGACTTTTCAGTATTGCTATGATCTTAATTATTCCGGCATTCCTGATAAGTTACTTTACTATTATCAGTTACATTCTGGATGTTAATTCACTCATTGAGCTAAGCCATCTTTCAATTCCACTGAATACCAGTATTGCTTTTTGCGGAATAAGCACATCTGTTTTGCTCATGAGACCTGACTCATGGTTTTTAAGGCCAATTATTTCGCACGACACTGCCGGAATGATTTCACGGAGATTGCTCCTTCCCCTAATTGTGCTGCCTATAGTTATAGGATGGATGCGTATACAGGGGGAACGTTTTGGTCTTTTTGAATCTGAAGAGGGGGTGGTCGGTGTAACAATTATTTACAATGTCTGTTTTCTTGCGCTGGTATGGCTGACAGCCAGATCAGTCAACAAAATTGATATTCAGCGAAAAGCCTCAGAAAAAGCATTGAGAGAAAGAGAAGCTCAATTAACGGAACTTAATGCGACTAAAGACAAGTTCTTCAATATCGTTGCACATGATCTCAAAAATCCATTCACAAGCCTTCTGGGATCCTCTGAATTATTATATCATAATATCGGGAACCTGGAACCGGAGAATATCCGGGAGCTTGCACTTATATTAAATGATTCAGCAAAATCCGGCTATGCAATTCTTCAAAATTTACTTGACTGGTCCAGATCTCAAACAGGTTTATTAAAAATCAATCCTGAAAGAGTCAATCTTAAAAATCTTATACATGAAAATATTTCTACTCTGCAATTAGCCGCAACTAATAAGCAGATACTTATATCGAATGAAGTTAAAAAAGATTTTTTTGTATTCAGTGATAAAAATATGATCAACACTATACTACGGAACCTTCTTAGCAATGCTGTAAAATATACTTACAAGTCAGGCCAGGTAAGAGTAACTACCACCATTACAACTGATGAAGTCATTGTTTCCATTAAAGATACCGGCATAGGAATCCCTGCAGATATTATTGAAAAGTTGTTCAAAATAGAGAGCAGAAATTCAATTCCCGGAACCGAAAATGAACTGGGAACAGGACTTGGACTTAAGCTAAGCAAAGAATTTGTTGAAAAACTTGGCGGCAGAATATGGGTTGAAAGTGTCGAAAAAATAGGAAGTGACTTCAGGTTTTCAATCCCCAGAGTAGAAGCCTGATCATTTCATATTACGACAAATTCGCAATTCAGGCTTATATAAATCAATTGCCTGATTATTCTTAATCATTTCTTAATCTTACATTAATTAGATCTTAATCCATCAGAATAGATTAAGAAATATATTTGTCCGGTAAATGTTTAGGTTAATTAATTTAAACTTATTTAAGTACAAATATTTTTATTTCCAATTTGTTATTAAAAAAGTAAGAATTATGAAAAAGCTGGCAATTTTATCACTGACATTTCTGTTCTCCCTGTCAGTCGTATATGGACAAACAAAGGAAACAGAAAAAGCACAAATTAAAGACACTAAAAAGGAACTTAAAACCGAAAGGATAGCGCTTAAAAAACTTGAAGGTACTTTAGTGAGTGAAAAAGCTAAGAACAACTTTAAGGTAGACTTTCCTGATGCTGCTAATGCACAATGGAAAAGAGTCAATACTTATGACGAGGTTTTGTTCACAAAAGCCGGACACCAGATGAAAGGATATTATGATATCGACGGAAACCTGGTTGGGACAACCGAGCTTAAAACTTTTGCCGATGTACCTGTTAAAGGTCAGAAAGAGATAACAACCAAGTACCCTGGGTATACACCCGGACAGGTTATCTTTTACGATGATAATGAAGCAAACGAGACCGATATGATATTGTACGGCATCCAGTTTGACGATGTTGACAGTTACTTTGTAGAATTGTCAAAAGGGACCAAAAAACTTGCTGTTCAGGTTCTGATGGACGGACAAGTCATGTTCTTTACAGATCTCAAGTAAGCTATATATATATTTCCAAAGAGTACGCTTCAGAAAATCAGATGAGGCGTACTCTTTTTTATTTCGGACCGGTCATCAACGCTTTCACTTTACTGATATCAACATCAATCTGAGGATTAAACGCCTCGCTGTTCATATAATTCAGAATCGAAATGAAAAGTTGTTTTGATGCCAGTCTATCTTCAGGAATATCTTTTAAATCGATACTGCAAACCATCAGTTTGCCGCTATTTATTCTTGCCTCAAAAACAAGAGCCAGCCGCCGGTTCTCAAACCAGGTGTCAATTGGCTGAATTAATGGCTTAAGGTTTGCCGGAAAGCCATCGAGTATCATCGCCTGGGAGTGGGAAACCGGATCCCACCATTGCCAGTTGCTGTGAAACTCCGTCGGAAAATCATTGAAAACCGGGTTTTTGGGATCACAAAAAATTCCGAGAGTATGAGGCGGTTGATTATTGGTCCAGGCCGTGTTCCAGAAAACAGTTGAAAATCCGATCGCAACCTTTGCTCCTTTATCCTTTCCTACCCTTCCATAACTAAGTAACAACACGGAACCTCCTCGCTTCAGTTCTTCTTCGGCATTCTTGTCGAGCTTGTCTGTCACCATAATACTGCCCTGCTTCACTTCCTGGTTCGCAGGGTACACCCAAAAATCCCAACTATTCTTATATGGTGTATCCGGCAACAATACTTCAAGGGTCAGTTTCTGTGCCTTTCCCAGGTCTGAAAGATCCATCTGATACAGACCAATTTCCATACAATTACCAATTCCTATACTGTCTTTTGCAAATATTTCCTTACGGATAATATCACCTTTTTCATTTTTGACCTGACATATTATCTCAGCCTTTTTAATCGGTTTTTCGCCAAAATGTGCTATTTCGATATTGGTTTTAAAGATCTCATTATTACCGTATACCATCTTTTGCATCCTGGCAATCGGTACTGTCTGGTTACAAAACATCCTGAATTCTTCAGGTTTAATATAGCCTTTAGATTCGAAGAAAGAATTAAGTATTCCAACTAGTGCAGTCCCCTGTCCGGGGAAATCATGCAACTGCAACAAATGAAATCCGGCGAATCCGGGTGTGCGCAGAGCAGCTTCAATATCGGCTTTATAACATAGTGCCTGGAGTTTTCCTGATGCCATCAGAAAATCTTCTGCCTGATCGCCCATATTGTTTTCGGCCAGAGACTCTTTGAAAATTTCAAAATTAGTCGGTTTGAGAACTCCGGTATACTTTGCTATTTCCTTAAAATCGGGATAAACACACCATTGACCTATCTCGTGACTGACGGTAGGAATAGAATATTTCGAAATAATATCATGGTAGTCGAACATCGTCTGTGGCTGTTCCCTGTTTATAATGCTTTTCAGACCTTCTCCCCAGCGCTGTATTCGCGGTTCAGCAGTAAGGTTGTAGTCGTTTTCGGGAATAACAGGCCAACCGGCTCCTGAAGTATATACTCTCCTGTCATCTTCATTTTTCCAGTAGGTAAGAAGTTTACCCAGATAGGCGTTCTGATTTATACCTGCAGGTTCGTTTCCATACGCAAGCATACAAAAAGAGGGGTGGTTTCCGTATGCACTGAGTATCCTGTCACCTTCGTTATAAATAAACTTGTCAATAGCTCCTCCATCGCCTATTGATGTTCCGGAATTGGCCCACGATGAGCATTCAATCTGAAAATACATCCCAAGCTTGTCAGCTGCGCTGAAAGCAGCTTCCGGCGGACACCAGGAATGAAACCTTACAGTATTCAATCCATAATCTTTAAATGTCTGAAGTACCTTTACCCACGATTTGACATCTGTCGGCGGATAGCCTGTAAGCGGGAAAATACAGCATTCAAGTGTTCCTCTTAAGAATACCTGCCGGCCATTGACTTCGAAGCGTGTTCCATTAGTCTTAAATTCACGCATGCCAAAGTCCTCTGACTCAGAGTCAACTATTTCCCCTTTCAATCCTTTTAGATTCACTGTAAGTTTGTAAAGTGAAGGTTCATATTCGCTCCATAACTTTATTTTATCGCCCATTGGATAATCAACTATAAGATGAAGCTCATTTAATCCTGAATTAACTGACACGACTTTGCTTTTCAGTTTTTGAGATTTGTCTGCTTTAAAACTTTCAGCCTGAAGGGCTATTTCTCCCTTAAAAGGAGATCCCGATCTGTTGTTGAGTACAACAATTACCCTTGTCTTTTTCTCCCGTGGATAAGGGTATATGCTAACCTCTTTAATAAATACTTTCGATGTAGCTCTCAGGCTTATATCTCCGACTATCCCGTTCCAGTTCGACTGGGTATGATCGCTTATGCTGTGAGAATTGATACCGACAGGCACTATCACACGATTATCGATACGAATACTGATGAGGTTTTTCCCCGGGACGAGAAGATCAGTTATATCGAACTGATGAGCAACTGCAAGGCTGTTCTCCACTCCTGCTTTTTTCCCGTTGACATATACTGTCGACTCCCAGTGAGGCCTTTCAAGAAATAAAATAATATCCTTGCCATTCCATCCTGCCGGCAGGTCAACCTCTTTCTGGTACCAGGCAACTCCCTTATAATACCTGACCGGCTTGAGCCAGAATGGGATCTTTATATTCCCCGGCTGACGATATCTTTCATATTTCTTATCGGTGAAATAAGACCTGTCAACAATTTCACCGGTCCAGTCTGTTTTAAGAGTAACCTCATCACCTTTCCCATTCTCTGCCATCGATCCCGGAAGCGTGACTGTTTCAACTGCCAGATAGTTGTACCATTTATTTTCAATTCCCTTGTCAAGAGAATCAATTCTGAATCTCCATTCACCTGCAAGTGATAATCTTTCCCTTACTTCAATGTTCGGTCTGGTGCACCCGGTTAGTACAAGTAATAAGAACAATAATCTTTTCATTTTCTTTTTAATTAAAAGGCTCAAGGGCTTAAAGGCAAAAAAGAAATTCATTTGAATCTATTTATAGGATGCCATTGTGCCGTTGTACCCTTTGGCCACCGAAGCCTTGGCGAAGGTGGCTTGTGCCGTTGTGCCATTATTTTATTAATTCATGTTCAATCTCTTCAAGTGATTTGCCTTTCGTTTCAGGCAGTCTTCTGAGTATAAACAAAAAACCCAGTAAACAAATACAGCCGTAAAGCCAGAAAGTACCTGATGCTTTTAACAACCGGTTTAATAACGGGAATGTATATGTCAGAATAAAACATGCTGCCCATAACGAAAAAGTCGCTACTGACATTGCAGTTCCACGAATACGGTTCGGGAAAATTTCAGAAAGAACGACCCACGTTACCGGACCAAGTGACATGGCAAAACAAGCTATTACAGTTACAACCATAATCAATAATGGAATCCCCTGAATATGAAAAAAATACATTGTCCCAAGCACAGTATAGATACCTGCCAGACCACCGGCTCCCAGAAGCATCAGAGCTTTTCGTCCCAGTTTATCCACGGTAAACATCCCGACAAAAGTAAATATCAGGTTTACACATCCTGTAATTACGATATTGAAAAGAATATCGGAAATACTATAACCTGCATTTGAGAAGATTTCCTGTGCATAATTAAATATTACATTTATCCCGCACCATTGCTGAAAAACTGCCAGTACGATACCCAGGACAAGCAATTTTGATATGCCAGGCTGTTTCAGGAACCTGAGATTTGTAGGTTTACTTGTCTCTTCAAGGGCTTTTTCAATTGAAGCAAATTCCGAATCAGCATAGTCATTACCCCCGATTTTTGCAAGAACCCTTCTTGCTTTGACATGATGTTCCATTTTTTGTGCCAGCCACCTGGGGCTTTCAGGAACAAACCACATGAGAATGAAAAAGAATCCGGCGGGGATTGCACATGCATAAAACATCCATCGCCAGCCTGTTTGTCCGTTCCACGATGCCAGAATATCGGAAATCGTTGCTCCGGGGGGAACAGGTCTCGCTATCCTCCAGTTGATTAACTGAGCTGCCAGTATTCCGATAACAATGGTTAACTGGTTGATTGAAACAAAACGACCCCGTACATTTCTGGGGGTTATCTCCGCTATATACATTGGTGACAGATTTGATGAAAGACCAATGCCGATTCCGCCTATAATTCTGAACAAGACAAATGCACCAAATGAACCGGCGGCACCTGTACCAAGAGAAGCTGCGACAAACAATCCTGCAGCGAAGATCAATAACTTTTTTCTGCCTAATTTGTCGCTGAGCCATCCGGAAATTACAGCTCCAGCCAGACATCCTGCAAGGGCACAGCTCATTGCCCATCCCTGTAAAAAGGCATGGTTGGTAATTCCGAAAAAAGGCTCATAAAAGGGTTTAGCGCCCCCAATTACTACAAAGTCGTATCCGAAAAGCAGTCCGCCCATTGCTGATATAAGGCAGATGCTTATCAGGTATTTCCAGTTATAATTATATTCTTTCATATGAGTCAACCAAATAATTCATTAATCAGTGAATTGATTACCCCCTTTCCTGTTTCCCCCAAGGGGGAAATGATTCAATTCAACTCCTTCCCCCTCCAGCTGGCGGGGAAGGCCGGGAAGGGGGGTCAACAAATAAATTAAAGTTCCTTTAATGCATCCAACATTGCAATTACATTCTCAAATGGAACATTAGCCTGAATATTATGGACTGTATTAAACACGAAACCACCGTTCTTGTTAAGAATATCGCATTGCGATTTCACCTGTTCTTTGACCAGGAAAGGTGTACCAAAGGCAAAAGCACCCTGGGTATCAACACCACCGCCCCAGAAAACGAGTTTATCGCCATATTTTTCCTTTAATTTCCGGGAATCCATACCTGAAGCATTAATCTGAACAGGGTTAATGATATCAAACCCTGATTCAATGAAATGACTCATAAATGGTTCGACAGCCCCGCAAGAATGTTTAAATGTTTTCCAGTCAGTATTCTGATGGATCCAGTTGTTCACCTTTTTATAATAAGGCAACCACACCCTGTCGAATGTCTCAGTCGAACAGAAGGTGGAATTCTGAGTGCCAAAATCTGTCCCGCATGTAAAAACCACATCGATTTTATTTCCGATGACTTTCCACAATAACTTCAGGTTTTCGATAGCAATATCCGTCTGCCTGTCGTATATTTCCTTAATGAAATCCTCTCTGATGAGTGTCGAAATATACCATTCTTCTACCCCACGGATTCCTTTCGGATTCTTAAGGTTGATTGCAGGAACGAGGGCAATATCTCCAAGAGCAGTACCTCCAAGTGATGCAACTACGGCCTTGGAATTATTTTCAATGGAAGCCACCTGATCCTTCCAGTACGCGAGCTCCGGCTCTGTGATATGACAAAATTCCTCAAGGTTATCTTCCACTTTAAGTGTCGAATCATCAATTGGTTTTTGCCTGTCAAGTGCATCAAAGAAGTAGCCTGTCTTAGGCATCATTCCACTTGGAGGAACAGATGTATCACCTTCAGGATACATCAGGATATCTCCATTACTGTTGTAGGTATAATTAAAGCTGCCAGGAAAGAGGACTTCCTGACCCCAGAGTGTTTTTTGGATCTTCCAGTTCTCATTAGGGACACCAAACATATTCTTTGCCGAAAACAATCCGATGACATCGATGTCCATTGCCTTAATCAATTCTGAATCAATCTCTCCAAGCATCTGGTAAGGTTCCACAACTTTAACAGGTTTTCTCTCGAGTCCGTAGTGCCGGCGTAGTTTTTCAACGATAAGAACATGGATCCCTGTGACTGCCGTTGAACCGAAATCAACCACTACTTTGTCAGGTTGCTGATGATTGATTGTTTTTATAAAATTTTGTCTGGAAGGTGAAATCATAATTAAAATATTAAAACAATTAAGTAGATATGGATAAGTCTGTTCTTTTAAAAATTACTTATTCCAGAGATGTTCTATCTCTTCCAGGGATTTTCCTTTGGTTTCAGGTACATACAGATAAGTAAATAACCATTGCAGCAATGACATCAGTGCAAGAAAAAGGAAAGTCTTAGCCCCGCCTACAGACGCCAGGAAGTGAGGGAAAAGCAAAACGACAAAAAAATTAAAGACCCATTGAGTAAACGAGGCAAAAGCGACTGCCTTGCCGCGGATCCTGTTTGGAAATATTTCCGCGACCAGTGTCCAGAAGACAGGACCAATACAGGATGCAAAGAATGCAATGAACAACAGAATGCAGGTCAGGGTAAAGATCCCTTCCATTTTCAGATAAAATGATACGGCTAACAATAAAAGTGTTATCACCATTCCCATCGAGCCAATAAGATAAAGTGACCTTCTCCCTATTTTATCTATGAACAGGATGGCGACGAAGGTGAAAATGAAGTTGATTAAACCCACAAGTGATGTCTGAAGTAATGCATTATTAATCTCCACACCGGCAGCCAGCAATATTTTTGGTGCATAATCAACAATAGTATTTATCCCGCTTATCTGAACAAATACAGCAAGCAGGAATCCAATCAGCATTACTTTTCGTGCTGACGGTTTGAACAACTCTCCAATAGATACTGATGCTGAATTTCCTTTCAGTGATTCAGCAATTTCCAGAATCTCTACTTTTGCCAGTTCTTCACCCCCAATTCTGCTGAGAACTTTCAGTGATTCTTTCTCCCGCCCGGCTTTAAATAACCAGCGGGGACTTTCCGGGATGAAAAATAAACCCACAAAAAAGAGTACAGACGGGACAATTCCTGTTGCAAACATCCAGCGCCAGTTATTTTCAATATTATGCAAACCGTAATTTATGGTATACGAACATAATATTCCCAGGACAATGGCAAGTTGATAAATGGCCACCAGCATTCCGCGGTTTTTAGGAGGAGCCACCTCAGCGACATACATCGGAGACAGAACTGAGGCAGCGCCGACTGCCAGTCCGCCAAAAACACGTGCTGATACAAAAACAAGTGAGGATTTGGCAAGAGCCGTGAATGTACATGAAACAGCAAAGAAAAGTGCTACAATAATAAGGACACTTTTACGACCATACTTATCAGAAAGCACACCTGAACCGAATGCGCCTACAATAGCTCCTACCAAAAGCGAACTTACTCCCCAACCCAACTGCAGTTCATTCCACCCAAAGTATGGTTGAATGAAAGGTACAGCTCCTGAAATAATTGCAATATCAAAGCCAAACATCAGACCTCCCATGGTCGCAATCATACAAATAAAATATAGATACAGAGAGTTTTTATTCATCATCTTGAACAGCATTAAAATATTATTAGTCTTTGATTACTAAGGCATTGCCGGCAGGTTCCATCCCTCCCGGTAGTTGTGCCTGATGTACCCATTTGCACTCTCCAGGGCGTTGAAAGCATCATATTTTTTATCGAAAGTCGGATGACCGTTAACGACTTTAAAATCATCGCTTTTCACTATTTTTAACTCCTCTGTCGGAGAAATATTGGTGAATTTCATGTTCTCACCATCCCATGCCAGGGCTTTATTCAGTCCCTGTAAGCGGATTGCCAGAACACCTAATAAAACCATTTCGTTAAAAGGTCCGGCATAGGCAAAATTTGAAGTACCCTGGACTCTGTTTTCCGGTGATTCTTTACAAGCCCGTATCCAGTCCTGTTCATGTGGGCCATCGGGGTAAAAAACTGATCCTCCAGGAATTCTCCGAAGATAAGGTTTAACATCGGGAACCCTTCCGGAAAGCAAACGAGCATTGTAACCCCCGCAACCACACATAAGAGTATCTTTGGAACCTATAAACAGACAACCTCCTAATCCGTCGGCCATTAAATTTTCACCTGCCGGCAGCAGGTCGGAAAGATTTGGAAGCAGACCTCCATCGTACCAGTGTACCTTTACAGCTGGCATAGCAAGCTTTGGCATATTCTCCCTTGCAGGGAATGAAAATTCTACTGTTTCGGCCTGTGGAGCTGACTCAGTGTTTATGCTTGTCGAACTGCCGCGAACTTTATCAGGATAGCCTAACTTTAGAGAGCGATATATCGGGTCCATGACGTGGCAAGCCATATCACCAAAAGCTCCTGTACCAAAATCCCACCATCCTCTCCAGTTCCACGGAGTGTATATTTCATTATACGGACGCATAGGAGCCGGCCCAATGAAGAGATCCCAATTCAGAGTTTTGGGAACCGGCATTACTGTTGTCGGTCGCGCGATACCCTGCGGCCAGATAGGCCTGTCGGTCCAGGCATGTACCTCTCTGATTTCACCTATCTCATTGTTCCATATCCATTCACAGAGCTGACGTACTCCATCACCGGAATTACCCTGGTTACCCATCTGGGTGGCAACCTTATATTTGGCAGCCAGCCTTGTAAGCAAACGGGATTCATACACTGAGTGAGTAAGAGGTTTCTGGCAATAGACATGTTTCCCCAGAGTTAAAGCATGCGCCGCAATGAGAGCATGGCTGTGGTCAGCTGTTGCAACCATCACTCCGTCAATTGAGCCGGCCATTTCGTCGAACATCTTGCGCCAGTCCCAATATTTCTTTGCCGTTGGAAACTCCTTAAAACATGTACCGGCATACTTCCAGTCCACATCGCACAAAGCAACAATGTTTTCCGTTGCCATACCATGCAGGTTTGTATGTCCTTTGCCGCCTATTCCAACACCTGCAATATTAAGCTTATCACTCGGAGTTTTGTGTCCAAACCCGCTCATGACCTTGCCGGGAATGATTGTCATACCGGCAGTAACAAGTCCGGCTTTTTTTAAAAAGCCTCGCCTGGTTTTATCTGAATTTGACATATCTGTAAATGTTTCAAATATGGTTATAGCTTTTTCAACTTAATATTCCTGAACCACACTTTGGTTCCATGGTTCTGAAGTGAAATATGCCCCTTGTCAAACTTTCCCCAATCCGGAAAACCGGCCCATTTACCGCTATTCCGTAGTTTTTTCCACTCCTCAGAGTTTTTTTCATATTTCACAACCACAACATCATTCAGCATCTGGGTGACAAAGTTCCCGTCAACTACAAGAAACAGATGATTCCATTCCCCAATTTGTTTATATGGTTTTGCCATCGGGGGATACATAGCGTAATTTGCACCATTGATCTGCCAGTCCTCCAATTTATCAGGCCAGTTTTCATGATCAATAATCTGAAATTCAGGACCGGTTTCATATGGGAATTTGTATTTGGGATCTTCGTTGATCTGGAATATAACTCCGCTGTTAGTAGCTTTGACCATTTTATAGTCAACGCTGAATGCAAAACTTCGGTACACTTTATCTGTGACTATGTCGAGGCCTTCCTGACTACCTGAATTGGTTGTTGTAAAAGTTCCGTCGTCGATTTTCCAGCAGTCAGGGAATACTTTCATATTGTATCCATGCCATCCGTCAGTTTTTTTGCCATCGAATAACAATTGCCAGCCATTCGCTTTTTCCTTGGCAGTCAAAGTGTTAACAGGGGCATTTTTATCCAGTTCTGCATAAAGAGCCAGTGGATCCCTTTTGCTTGATTTTGCGCTGCAAATAATGACGAGAGCCATTATTCCCAGAAAAAATTTAAGTGAAATTGTTTTCATTTTTATACTTTTTTTTGGTTTATGAAATTATTTGTTATCCTGGTAACGAATTATATTTTTATGAGATTTCCCCTATAAATTTCATAAAAAAGATCGTTTCGGATACTGCCGGATTCAGAGTTAAAAATCGAAATATTTTGATTTAAAGATAATCAATTATGAATATCAAGATATCCGTTATAAATCATTCTTCTTCTTTTTTCAGACGTTTGATTTATCTTTGTGATCAGCATCATGAATACTGATTATCAAATACCGGAACCTTTTTTATTTAATCCGATCAAACACCATCTGGGATTCATAAAGGAATTCATTAATCTTAACATCGATAAGCCCAATTGTGATATTCAGATGCTTACCAGGGACTTAAAGCATCTTGGAACATCAGTAATGGATATCTATACCGGTTCATTGTCTATCAGGAATATCTGTATTGAAGCAGAAGAATTCCTTAAGCGGAAAGACAATTTAAAAAAAGAGAATTACTCAGTCTGGGCAGGTACAAGGATGGATTGTTTCAGGATAATACCATTATCAGACGGTTCTCAATGGACTTTTAAGTATCACGACAATCCTCAAAGATTTGTGCATATTTTTCCTTCCAGGAACAGCCAGCATACTTTCAGGGTAAAATCCAATACACTGAAATCAGCACTGATATATAACATAATCATAGGAAAAGATCTTGTTACAGGCAATGATCTTAATAAGGTAAGGCCGTTTTTAGGTCTGTCGCCGGTAAAAGATTCAATAGATACCGAGGCTATTCTGGAAATGATTGAAATATTAAGAGATTAAATTCCAATAACCGCAAAGATCGCAAAGAATTTTTGCCCCCCTGCCCCCCCTAAAGGGGGGTTAATTATCGTCATTGATCAAATTAAATTATGTACGAGAATTAGTCCCCCTTCAGGGGGAAGTCCCGCGTCAGCGGGACAGGGGGACTCGTGGTTAAAATGTAATTAATTATCATAATAATCATTAATTTTACAAATGGTAATGTATAAATAAGTAACTATGAACAAAATGAATCGCAGGACATTATTGAAATATGCCGGGACAGGCCTGGCAGCAGGAGTACTTTCAGGCTCCATAGGAAAGACTATAGCAGCAACGCTGCCAGGTAATGGTGAGGTATCATCGGGCCGTGGTTTCACCGGAAAAATTCCTTTTTCTCTGATCATTGACGACGGATCACCTGTCGATCCGCTTTTCTATGAACTGCCTGGTTATGAAACGCCATTCCTTGTTCCTGCAAAATTTACCAGACGAGTAGCAGATACTTTTGACCGTTTTGACCTTCATGGCAAGTTTACAATCATTCCTATGCCGAGTTGCCTCGGACGTATTGACCAGTCGCTCAAAAGAGTGCCTCAGGATCACCTGCTTGAGTTTCTGAAACTGATGCGTGAGCGGGTTGCTCCGCGATTTGATATAACTCCCGAGTTTCTGACCCATTTAAGTTCGTACGATCTAAAGACCGGAAATTACCGGCGCCACATGTATGAGGATACATGGATCACACAGGCACCTAAGGAAGAGATTGTGGAGTATTTTACGCTGGCCTTTCAGATTCTGAAGAATGTGGGAATAGAGTCTACAGGAATCACGTCACCATGGGTCTCAGGTATAGATGTGGAAGATAAATATGCCCAGTCACTTGCTGATGCGCAATGGAATATCTATAAACGTAAGCTGACCTGGTACTTCCTGTATGCCGCATCAGATACTGAGAAACCATATCAATGCAACGTGAAATATAAAAACCCAGACCGGGGTCAGGTTGTAATTAGTGTTCCTGCAAACGCTGGTGACATTTTCTGGTCTATGGATCTTCCTGACAAAAAGGATCGGCCGAAATTTATTAAGGATGGCATCGACAGACTGGTATCACCAGATGGAAAAACTGGCAGGATACGCCAGCTCATAGATTCAGGTTTCCCGGTTGTGATCGTGACTCACTGGCAGTCACTATACACACAGGGCACGGAGCTGGGGCTGGAAGGACTTACTGTCCTTGCCGAAAGGATACAAAAGGTATTCGGATCAACCTTTGAATGGGTAAAATGTTCCGAGATGGCAAGGCGATATGCGGAATCTCAATCGTGAAAATATCCGATTTGATTTATTCCAGAATTGCCCCTTTTAATTCAGGTTCCTTATTATCCGGCATATTGCTATAATGAAAACCAACCGTCACATTATTCTTATCAAATTTGCAGGTAATTGTTTCGGTATGCGGACTTTCAATATAACGCAAAACCAGTTCCAGGGTATTTTCATCTTTCCATGTGTAACTTCCGGCGACTTTTGAAGGGGGAATACCAACAAAATGGGCTTTCGCATGCAATAAAAGGTTGGGTCCGTGAAGGGTTGTTTCTCCTGTTATCCATTGTCCCGATCCAAATGAAAAGTTATATCGCGCCGTATCAATCATCATCGAAACTTTGCAGATATTATCGGGAAACTGGAAAGTTACAGAGTGCTTATCATTTGTATCGAAGGAATATTTCTTGCCTGAAATCCGGGAAACGAGGGCTGAACTATTCACCGGAGCCGGTAACGGAAGCGCCAGCGATGATAATTTTTGCTTAAGACTTAAAGCCAGTGCAGTATTTTCAGCGAGTTCCGCCGGTTTTATTGCGGGAAGTAAATATTGCCAAATAAGGTTTATCTCATTCTGCATATCCGGAGTCTCGGCAGTAATGGCGACTACGGCATCCTGATCGGGCATAATAATAATGTACTGACCGTATGCTCCATCGGCCCGATAACAATTATGCCGGCAGCGCCACATCTGGTAACAATAACCCTGTACCCAGTCACTGGTATCCTTTCTTGACTGAGTGGCATCAGGGGCCTGATAAATCTTTAACGTTGTTGCCTCATTAATCCATGAAACCGGCAGCAACTGTTTCCCGTTCCATTTGCCTTTTTGTAAAAAAAGCTGTCCAAATTTTGCCATGTCTTCGGTTTTCAGTCTTAAACCCCAACCACCGCAATTAATACCATGTGGATCAACTTCCCAATCCATGCCCTCAATTGCCAGAGGATCGAACAAGCGTGGCTTAAGGAAGTCTATTACCTTTTCTCCCGTTACTTTTTGCACTATGGCCGATAGCATATAAGTGGCCAGAGTATTATAAAGAAATTTCGTACCTGGCTCATGGACGACCGGTTTTGCCAGGAATGACTTAACCCAATTACTGTCACTTACTACCGTCTTAAACGTTGGATCAGGGTCCATTCCCACCGACATACTTAGAAGATCCTTAACCTTCATTTTGGACAAAAACGGACTCACGGTATCAGGCAATGCATCAGGGAAAAAAGAAATGACTTTATCATCGACAGATAACTTTTTTTCACTTACTGCAAAACCAACTGCAGTGGCCGTAAAGCTTTTACTGGTTGAATATAATGTATGTTTAAGTTCAGGTTTGTATGGATTCCACCATCCTTCGGCAATTACCTTGCCATGTCGCAGGAACATAAAACTGTGGAATTCATGTTTGCTCATTGCGGATGCATTAAGGAAATCAATAATTCCTTGTGAGGAAACCCCCTCTTTTTCCGGAACGCTCCGTGGAAGTGATGTAGTTACCTGTTCTTTTTTACATGCACTGAGTAAAAAGATTACCAGCAAAAATGCATAGCTGAATTTTCTCCCGGTCATTTTCATAGTAAATTGCGTGTAAATGATTAATCTGAAAAGATTTTTCGATCAATAAATGTACTTGATTTTTACATTACTTCAAAATGCGCCTATCCAAATATTTTAAAGAAGGTGAATTATCCGCTGATATGTTTGACCAGACATAATCTATAATATATTTTGAGATAATGCAGCTAATTATAAATATGATCGTCTATCTGTAAGAATAACATGTTGTTTATTCTGAAAACTACTAATTATGAAAACGAAATCATTAATTTTTTGCCTTATTTTCCTTTTGCCATCCTTAATATATTCGCAAGACAATAAAATACCGATCCTGCCGGGTTCCTGGATGGGTAAGGTCAGTACCGCCCAATTTTCAATGCGTGCTCTATTAAGATTTGAATTATCAAAAGACAGCATTAAAGGATTCCTTGACAGTCCGGACCAGGGATTAAAGGACCTTGCCATGGATAAAGTATGGACGATCCGGGATAGCGTATTTGTCGATGCTTCATCTTTAAATGCAGGAATTATATTTAAAGGGAGAATTCTTCCCGGGGACTCGGTTATTGATGGTTTATGGGGTGGTGCTCTTGGTTTAAGGTTAAGTCGTACAAATTATGTATTCACACTTAGAACAAATTTAAATCCTGAAATTGAAGGATATAAAATCATTAAATTGATTAAAAGCTCCCCTCTTAAGGATCAACAGGCAACCGGTCTTTGCTGGAGCTTTGCAACCACATCTTTTATTGAAACAGAAGCCATAAGGCTCGGGAAAAGCCCCGTTGTTCTTTCGCCCATGTTTTTTGTGACTCCAACGGTTGTTGATAAAGCTGAGAAATATATAAGGATGAATGGCAAAAGCTATTTTGGATCTGGCGATTTGACATTCAGTGTATTGCATGCGTATAAGAATTGGGGAGCAATTCCTCAGACTGTATATTCCGGGAAGAAAGACTCAACCTCTAAATACGATCATGGAGAAATGGACAAAGCTTTGCTCGAAAAGGTAAAATATTATGTGAATTCCGGTCGTGGAAATATGACAACTGAAGCATACAGAAAAGATATCAGTGAAATTTTATCCGGTACTATGGGAAAAGTCCCTGATACTTTTATTTATAAGCAAAAGAGTTACACTCCAAAATCGTTTGCAAAGGAAATGGTTGGAATCAACCCTGATGATTATGTTGAAATAACATCTTTCAGTCATCATCCGTTCTATTCAAAGTTCATCCTGGAGATTGAAGCTAACTGGAATAATAATTACTATCTGAACCTTCCTTTAAATGATTTCGGTGATGTGGTAGATTATGCTTTGTCGCATAATTATTCGGTATGCTGGGATGGCGATACTTACACCTACAATGATGGATTTGCAGTACTGAATGACAGCATAAATAGCATTACTCAACAAATGAGGCAGATCGCTTTTGATAATTATACCACAACAGATGTCCATAACATGCATATAATCGGCATCGCAGAAAACAATAAAGGAAAAAGATTCTATATTGTCAAGAATTCAAGCGATCAGAGGAATTGCGGAGGGTATATATATATGTCAAAGGAATATTTACTGCTTAAAACTATATCTGTAATGGTAAATAAGAATGCATTACCCATAGTGATAAAGGAAAAGATTGGCTCCACTTTATAACAAGTCCTAAATCCTTAAGAGCACATCAATTGTTTTTCAAAGGACAAGATATAATGTTATAAATTAAACTTTGTGGATGGTCGGGTGTTTATCATTATAATCTAATTAGATTATTATGAAAACGGGAAGCAGCATAAAAGTAAATATCCTGAATACAGGGGATGATAAGAAAACAATATTCATAAGGTTAATAGTCGGTTTAATTTTTATTTCTGAAGGAATCCAGAAATACTTGTTTCTGGAGATACTTGGACCGGCTTTCTTTCAGGGGATCGGATTTAGACATGCTTATTTTTGGGCCTATTTCACAGGGGCCTTTGAAATAGCCTGTGGCATCCTGATTTTGTTTGGATTATTTACACGAATAGCGTCTATCCCTCTGTTAATCATAATGATAACTGCTTTTATAACAACAAAATTGCCTTTGCTGGCAACCAAAGGTTTCTGGACATTCGCACATGAATACAATATCGATTTTTCTTTAACAGTACTGCTTATCGTACTAATTATTTATGGCGGCGGAAAATGGTCATTTGACTCAAAAGTTTTAAAATCTATAAATCCTTAAAATCAGAATTAAAAAAGCCAGAGTCAATTCCCCGGATGCAGAAATTCATCAAGTGCCGAAATGAAAAGCGATGGCTGATCCACAAATGTCATGTGTCCGCTTTTTGGAAGAATGACAAGCGTTGAACCTGCTATTTTTTCGTTCATCTCTTTTGAAAGTGATGGATCACACTCGTCATTATCACCTGCAGTTATGAGTGTAGGAATCCTGATAGTTGAAAGCCTGTCTCCATATTCAACAGATGCCAGATTGCCATCAATGACGTACTCACCGTTTGACCCCCCACATCTCTCTGTAAACATCCCATGCCATAATCCCGTTAGCAATAGGATCATAGTTGGGATCAGGATTATTTTGATAGAGATAAGGGAAGTAACCTTCTCCCCAGGCAGCGATCATATATTCTGAAGTATACCTGGTTTTTTATTTGACTTGTGTCATTGTCTTTCATAACTTTAGCATAATAAAGAAATAACATGGCAAGTCTCATTCCAGGTTACGAATACGACATCTTCATCAGTTACCGCCAGAAAGACAATAAACATGACGGCTGGGTTACTGAGTTTGTTGATAATCTTAATGGGGAACTGGAATCAACATTTAAGGAAGAAATCAGTGTTTATTTTGACATCAACCCACATGATGGACTTTTGGAGACACATGATGTAGATGCCTCCCTGGAGGAGAAACTTAAATGCCTGATCTGCATTCCGATCATATCACGAACATATTGTGATCCAAAATCTTTTGCGTGGGAGCATGAGTTTAAGGCATTTATAAAAAATGCTTCTCACGATCAATTCGGATTAAAGGTAAAATTACCAAATGGAAATTATGCAAACAGGGTACTTCCAGTCCGTATTCATAACCTGGATAATGCTGATATTGAATTGTTTGAGTCGACAATTGGTGGAGTCCTGAGATCCATTGATTTTGTTTATAAGGAAACCGGGGTGAATCGCCAGTTACGGGCAAAAGATGATGATATCATAAAGAGTCCCGGACAAATTCTTTACAGAGACCAGATCAATAAAGTTGCCCTGGCAATAAAGGATATCGTTGAAAGTATGAAGTCCCATGTCACTTATGATAATGTAAAAGAAAAAGAAATTCACGAGAAGGAAAAAGTTAAAAGAAAAGAGATCTTACACGAAGAGCCGGTTATAATTGAACGAGGGGAGACAATAGAAAAACTTCTATCTGACGAAGTTAAACCTGAGAAAGAAGAGAAATTTAAACGTTCACCGATTAAGGTAAAAATTCTGGTTCCTGAGATTTTAGTGATTCTTGCAATTCTTGTTGCAGCATTTCTCTTTATAAACCATCGGACAAAAGTAAAATGGGCTGTGGAAAAAGCCTTACCGAAAATATATGAGCTTGCAGACGCGGGAAAGTATACTGATGCATTTGTTCTTGCAAAACAGGCAGAAAAATATATTTCGGATGATCCGAAGTTAAAGAAACTCTGGCCAGGCTTTTCAAATAGTATAAATTCTTTTTCTGATCCTCCTGGTGCAAGGTTATACCGAAGAGATTACAATGCTATCGATACGAACTGGATATTTGTTGGAGAGACACCACTTAACAGTGTCAGGATTCCCTATAGCTATTCAATGATAAAATTGGTGAAAGATGGATTTCAGACAGTTTATGATGCCTCTAATTCATCAATGCTTCGTCACAGATTTTATATTCTTGACAAGATTGGGTCTTTACCTGAAAATATGGTACATATTCCAGGTATTAAAATCTCTTTCCCCAGGCCCTCACCTGCTGATTCCAACTCGGTGGATTTAAGGGATTATTTAATTGATAAATTTGAAGTTACTAATAAAGAATATAAGGCGTTCGTTGATTCAGGAGGTTATTTAAAGAAACGGTACTGGAACCATCCTTTTGAAAAGGAAGGGAAGCCTCTTACCTGGGAAGAAGCAATGTCTGCTTTTGTTGACAGGACAGGCAGGCATGGCCCGTCAACCTGGGAGGGTGGGGATTATCCAAAAGGGAAAGATAATTACCCTGTGGGTGGGATTAGCTGGTATGAAGCAGCAGCATACGCAGAATTTGCCGGGACATCACTTCCTACTGTTTATCACTGGAGAAGAGCTGCAGGGTTTGATCTTTTTACTTATATACCTCGTGAATTATTAGGTATTGATTTGAACTGGTATAATTCTTTTGTCGAACAAAAAAGCAATTTGGAAGGTCAGAATCCTGCACCTGTAGGAACATATCAGGGAATGACAGGATATGGGACATTAGATATGGCAGGTAATGTACGTGAATGGTGCTGGAATGAAGCCATCCCAAGCAAGCAACGATACATACTGGGTGGTGGATGGAATGATCCGGCTTATATGACAACAGATCTATATGTTCAACCTCCCTTTGACCGTTCTCAAACAAATGGATTTCGCTGCGTTTCCTATCTACATGAAGATGAAAACCTGGCTATTCTTAAAAGTTCAATAATACAACCCGTTCCCCGTGATTTTATGAGTGAAAAACCAGTATCTGATCAGCAATTTGAGATTTTTAAAAGAATGTTTGCCTATGATAAAACAAATTTAAACTCGGTGGTTGAATCGGAAGAAAAAAGTGAAGAAGACTGGATAAAACAAAAAATCACATTTGATGCTGCCTATAATAATGAGCGTGTTATGGCGTATTTATTTCTACCGAGGAAAAGTAAGCCTCCTTATCAAATCGTTGTTTATTTCCCGGGATCAAATGCTCTTGATGTACATTCAAGTGAAACATTGCAAACGTATATTATAGATTTTATTATTAAGAATGGACGCGCATTAATCTATCCTATTTATAAAGGCACTTATGAGCGACAATACGGGTCAATAGCCAATAGTGACATTATCTACAGAGAGCATGTTAAACAATGGTACTGGGATCTTGCACGTTCCATTGATTATCTTGAATCGAGAACAGATATAGACACTGGTAAATTAGCCTATTTTGGTTTCAGCTGGGGAGGTCGATTAGGACCTTTATTAACCGTATTGGAAAACCGTTTCAAAGTAAGTATTCTGTATATTGCCGGATTTGGAGTCAAGCCTCTCCCGGAAGTCGATCCTTTTAATTATGTTCATCGTGTAAAAATTCCAACTCTGATGCTAAATGGAAAATTTGATGCTACTTTCCCATATGAAACATCTCAGAAACCTTTATTTGAATTGTTAGGTACATCCCCGGAAAATAAACGCATATTTACTTATGAATCAGGTCACTTTGTGCCAAGAGATGAACTTATCAAGGAAACTTTAAATTGGCTTGACAAGTACCTGGGACCTGTAAAATATTAAAAAATGATTAAAAAATGTTTTCAATTATCCACGGTTTCGAATACGATATCTTCATCTGTTGTATTCCTATTGCTCTGCACTAATGCAGCACTGGCACAAACCACGCAGACAAAACTTGACCAAGTTAAGTTGATGAAACAGTTTTTAGGCACTTGGAAGTGTGAATATGCTAAAGACACAATTCGTTTTTGGGATGTAAAATCATTTGGGACTGGATTTGAATGTTCTTTAAAAGTTGTAACCAAAGGGAAAGTAGTAATGGAAGCGAAGCGCCTTTGGGGGTATGACAAAAGAATTGATAAATACGTTGGTTTAGAACTAACTAAGGGAAGTGATATGAGAATTTATGCACAATGGTTCACATCAAATTATAAAGGTGAAGCTATACTGTATAGTGATATTTCCAATCCTGAAATGGCATCCTTTAAGGGTGAGGCAGAATTTAAATCACCTGATATGTACGTAATTACTACTATAGTAAATAATAAGCCAGTCAAAACTGATATTTGGACGCGGGTAAAACAGTAGTTCTTAAAATGAGTTGAATGTCCCGGGATTGCATATTTTGGGGCATTATTATTATATTGATATATTAATATTCAGATACTTATCTATCTTTTCGCTATATCAATACTTGTCAGAAGTAGCAATAAGATATTATATGGTGAAATAAATTAATTTGACTTCGGCTTTTTGATAATGTAACTTTGATATGATATAATCACTATTCCAATTTCAAGTATTGTTGAATGATGCTATTATGAAAATTAAGACAGGTCAACTCAAAATAATAATTTTTCTGCTATTATTATTTATATCATTGTGTTTTAATATATTATACCTTTTTAATATAATTGATTTAAAAATAAACCTTATTCCTTCCAAGACTCAAGAATTACAAAATAAAACATTTAAACAATTTGAGGATTCTCCTATTATCCCCTTCGATAGCATAATAAAAATTGAACCTAACGATACACTGAAAAAAAAGTAAGTTAGTTATTTGTCCTATCGAATAATATATCTTATAGTATTTGTTCCCCTTTAACTATTAATTACCGCATCATTATTCATAAGAAGAGGCACTTGTCAGAGGTGAAAATGAAATGACATAGTTCCATGAGTGATGAAATTGGCTTAATTTTACACGCTATGAAAAAGGTATTGTTTCTTCTGGTTCTTATCCTGAATGTTGGATGCAACAGGGAAGTTTGTCCTGCATATACGGATTCAGTAAATAAAGTACGATCAACAATCTTTCAATCTGGTTCCGTTCGTGCTGATGGTAGTCATCGTGTCTACAGGGATTCACCACGTAAGAAATAAAATTATTTCAATCATCAATTATTAAGCTTGACCCATTGGACCAGGTTTTTTCATTTTTATTAATCACTAATTAAATTTATCATGAATAATTAGATGCAAATGCTGTGGGGAATGGTTCATCCCAAGTGAAGATACGCTTGAACTGCTTGCAGAAGGATTTATTTCTTTTGACTCAGTGAATACTTGTAATGATTGCTGGGGTATTTATTCAATCCTTATTTAAATTTTTGTTTCATATATTCAATACTTCTTTTCTTAAATCATTTTAAAGGCAAAAATCAACAATACGTAAAATACTTTTACGATTAACTGTAAAATATATTTACGCCCTAAGAATATCATATTTTTTAAACAACTTTATATCATACACATACATTTATGGCATAATAATGGTTATGAATAGTTTGACTAATTAATATATGTCATGATATTAAGCAGTTTAAAGTTTACTCTACGAAATTTCAGGACTCAGAAACTTTTTACATTTGTTAACCTATCCGGTCTGACAATTGGTATTATTGCTGCCAGCCTGATACTGATCTACATAAGCTATGAGCTTAGCTTTGACCGATTTAATAAAAACTCCAATCGGATATTCAGAGTATACCTTACTTATACACGCGAAGGAGTCAATGCAGAATATGCACAAACTCCAACCCCGCTAGCATCATTTCTTCAGAATAAATTTCCTGAAATAGCTAAGACAGTTCGAATTGCACAAATACCCAAAGGGTTGGTTACATCAGGTGATAAAAACTTTTTTGAAGATAAAATCATAATGGCAGATTCCTCGATTTTTAATGTATTTACCTTACCTTTTATTATCGGCAATCCGAACGAAGTACTTGCGCATCCTAATTGTGTGATTTTAACGGAATCGATAGCTGAAAAATACTTTGGAAAAAGCGATCCGATTGGAAAGACCATCCGCTATAACCGAGAAATAGACCTGACTGTAACTGGTATTATGAAAAACATCCCCGGGTATACACATCTTCAATTTGATATGGTTGTTCCAATGTCGTCTGCAAAAACGTTTTTTGGAAGTGACTTTCTGATAAACAAGATGAATACTGTCGTATTTACATACTTACTCCTAAATCCCAATATAAACGTTGAAAAATTTAATCAATCCATTGGCCAGGCGACAAAAGAAGCCAATGGAGGCGATTTCGGGGAGAATGATATTTATCATATTCAATCACTGACTTCTATCCATCTTCATTCTGATATGGGTGGTGAATATGCTCCAAATAACGATATTAAAAGTATATTCATATTGGGTACAATTGCTTTGTTGATCCTGATCATTGCATGTATCAATTATATAAATCTTTCATTTTCCGTAAACAACCGGCGTTCTACAGAACTGGGGATGCGAAAGATAATAGGAGCCAGGAGAAGACAGCTCATTATCTTGTATATTTCAGACTCTTTTGTACTGGTCGGAATATCAGCAATTATTTCCAGTCTAATCATTCATGACCTGCTAAAATGGTTTGGTGGTCTTGTAGGAGTTAATCTGATAAATAATATTTCGCCAGGAAATTTAATTTCAGAAATAACTTTTATATTTCTTTTAATTACATTAATTACAGGACTTACCTCCGGATGGATATCTTCCCGTAAAAGCCCACTTGACACTTTAAAGAAACCGTTATTACATGGTAATAACTATATCGGGGCACAAGGTATTCTTGTACTCTTTCAGTTTGGAATATCCATTGCACTTATATCATCTACGCTCTTTGTCAACCGACAAATGAGATTCATCAAAAACATGAATCTTGGTTTCTCAAAAGACCAATTAATGATCATCCCTCTCAACGACAAGAATATAAAGACAAAAATTGAATCCTACAAACACGAACTTCTTTCAAATCCAAATATTCTTTCGATAGGGGCAGTCTCCGATTTACCCGGCGAAATGACCTTGGTCACAACTATGTTTTATGATGGAAAAGATGAGAAGTCATTCATGACCACGCCTTTTAATGAGAAGTCATTCATGACCATGCCTTTTTTAGAGGTTGATAAGGATTTTGTCAAGACTTTTGGAGTTCAGCTTAAAGAAGGATATTCCCTTGGTGATGCTGCTTGCCCCTACCTTGGAACACAATATCTGTTGAATGAATCAGCAGCTAAAAAGCTTGGTTGGGATGCACCGATTGGAAAGAGGTTATCATGTTTCGATGGTAAAGAAGGTTTTGTAACCGGAATAATCAGGGATTTTCACTTTAAATCTTTGCATGAAGAAATTGAACCACTATTTCTTTACACTTATGCGGACAATTATAATTACCTGGCTGTCAAATTAAACACCTCTGGTATTTCTGGTTCAGTGAATTATATTAAGCAACTTTGGAATAAATTAGTACCTGGTAGTCCTTTTGAATATTTCTTTTATGACAATTTTTATGATCATCTTTATAAAAAAGAGGCATTATTCGGGAAAATCATCTTCATCTTCTCAACGATTGCCATCCTTATTGCCTGCATGGGGTTGTTTGGTCTTGCCGCTTTCTTTTCAGAAAAACGTACAAAAGAGATTGGCATAAGGAAAGTAAATGGTGCCACAATTATAGAAATTATGACAATGTTGAACAGGGAATTCATAAAATGGGTTTTTATAGCTTTTATTATAGCAACACCAGTTACTCTGTATGCCATGCATAAATGGCTTCAGTCCTTTGCTTATAAAACAGAATTAAGCTGGTGGATATTTGGTTTGGCTGGATTAGTCGCGCTTGTAACAGCATTACTTACAGTTAGCTGGCAAAGCTGGAGGGCTGCAACAAGGAACCCGGTAGATGCACTTCGCTACGAGTAGTGAGGAATGCAGAAAAACTGAATATTGCGCCGTGTGAAGGTTTTAAGGTATGAATAATATTGAACAGCGATTTATTCGATTGAATGAGAACTATGATTATAAAAGGAATATCATTTGACACAATAAAAAGTTTAATATATGTTCTTTTACTACTTAAAATTTGCTTTTAGAAATCTCAGAAGGCACAAAGCATTTAGTATTATCAATGTATTAGGGCTTTCCATTGGATTAACCAGTTGTCTGCTGGCCTGTTTATTTATACAGGACGAATTAAAATTCGACAAACATTTTACAAACACCAATTCTGTATATCGACTTGTAGGCAATAATTTTGATGGCGTAAATATCAGTTACTCTCAACCAGCTGTATTTTTACCATTGCTATTGGAGAAATATCCTGAAATTGAAAGTGGTAACTGTATTATCAAGCAAGTTTTAAATATTGGTTATAACCAGAAACATTTTATTGAAAATAATTTTATCTATTCTGATTCAAACTTCTTTAAATTTTATGGATGGAAATTGTTGATAGGCAATCCTGATAATGTTCTTAACGCCCCGTCTAAGGTTGTTATTTCAGCTAAGAAAGCAAAAGAACTATTTGGGAATGAAGATCCTATTGGTAAAGTACTAACACTTGAACTCTCTCATATACTTACGGTTACAGGTGTATTTAAAGATATTCCATCTCAATCGCAAATCAAAGCTGATTTTATTGCATCAAAATCTACACTTAAAACTTTTAACCCCGAAGTTCTTACTACCTGGGGCAATTTTGGTTCATCCTTAAATCTGAAACTTTTGCCACGCACTAATCTTCCTGATCTGATGCAAAAAATCAGCCAACTATGGAATAACAATCCTCTGAATGATTGCTGTGGCGAGAAAGGTCCCAATGTTCATCTAAAACTTCAACAGTTTAGCAAGGTGTATTTCCAAACCGTAACCATGAATGGAGAAAAGTTTGGTAACAGCATTTATATCATTGGATTTTCAGTTATTGCAGGCATACTTCTTATTATTGCCCTCTTTAATTATATCAATCTTTCTATTGCACAAATTGCCAGCAGGTTTTTAGAAGCAGGCGTAAAAAAGGTTGTGGGGGCGAGTTTCACAAATCTGTATAACCAGCTGTTAGTGGAAACATCAATGTATGTTTTTATAGCTATTCTTATAAGTAATTTTTTCTTAGAGACGATACTTCCAGGATTCAATTCCTTTACCGGGAAGAACATAGAATTTGCGCTTTTCACCAATCCGGTCTTCTTAGTTTTTAACATTGCCATTTTTCTGTTTACTATAATTTCAACCAGCTTATATCCTGCTTTATATTTTGCAAGGATACAACCATTAGCTGCAATAAATTCGGGAAAGTATTGTTTGTCATCAAAGTTGGGAAAAAGGAGTTATTTCTGGGATATTATGGTCACTACACAATTTGCATTGGCTATATTTTTAATTGTTTCAGCATTTATGGTAAATAAACAATTGTACTTTATCCGCAATACCGATTCCGGCTTTGTTCGTGAAAATGTTATCAGTATTGAGAACGGGTGGGATCGCTCTTTAGAAAAAAGATATCAGCTGTATAAAGAAAAGATTTTGAAACTCCCGGAAGTAATAATGGTTTCATCGGGTTTAAATGTCCCCCCTGACCGGATATGGAATTCCGGGGCTCCAAAAGTGGTAAATAGTTCTTCAAAACTCATTGCAAATTGTGGATTCATTTCGGTAGATTATGATTATTTCAAAGTGTTAGGCTGCAAAATTGTTGAAGGAAGAGACTTTGACAGGACCTTAAATACTGATGAGAATAAATGTATAATTTCCGAGACGTTCAGGAGAAAAATGGGAGAAAAAAATCCCATTGGCGTAATATTAGATCACTTGTGGGAAGAGAAAAAACGTGAAATCATCGGAGTAGTAAATGATATAAATTTTAACACTCTGCATGATGAAATAAAACCGGAAATATTTTTATTGCACCACAGTCTCCCGAGCCACTACCACATACTTGTCAAGTTTAAAACTGCAAATACGGCAGCATTATTAACGAAGCTCGAAAAATTATGGATCGAGATGGCACCAGAAGAACCTTTTACTTATTTTTTCCTTGATGAGAAATTCGAGAGCAATTACAGAAAAGAGATACAGGTAGCTAAAATATTGAATATTCTTACCGGAGTGGCAATATTTTTATGTTGTCTTGGATTATTTGGTTTAGCATTATTTGTGGTAAATAACCGCACAAAAGAAATCGGTATCCGGAAAATAAACGGAGCATCCGTATTAAAGATCCTCTACCTTGTAAATAAACCATTTATTCAATGGATTACCATTGCTTACATCATAGCTTGCCCGGTGGCACTTTGGGTAATTCAAGGGTGGTTGCAGGATTTTGCTTATAAAACAAAAATCAGCTGGTGGATTTTTGCTTTAGCCGGATTGTTGTCTTTATGGATTGCTTTATTGACCGCTAGTTTCCATTCAATTAAAGCGGCAACAAGAAACCCGGTGGAGGCCTTAAGATATGAGTGATTCACACGCTTAGATATAGAGGATTGCTGGTGCAATGCTTATGTGACTGACGGGGCAGTGTATTAAGAAGAAGAAGATGAGCAAGAAGCTAATTGAGGTAAAATAAACATTGATGTTTCTAATTAAATGCAAGTTTTTAATTGACTTTCAAAGTTCCATAATTATTAAAATCCCCAAAATGAAAATGAAACTTACTTTTGTAATATTGATGTTTTCAATGGGAATGTCAGTATCAAGAGCCCAACAACAAGAGCAAAGTATGGCCTTGTACATTCATTATCTGTTGTACATTCCTAAAGAATTGCCAGCTAACGGATCATATCCATTAATGCTCTATCTTCATGGCAGTGGTCAGCGAGGCAACTATTTAAATCTTTTGAAAATAGTTGGTCCACCATCTTTTTTGGATGAAAAGAGTGATTTTCCTTTTGTTGTGGTATCACCACAGTGTCCTGAAAACAGATATTGGAACACTGATGATTTATTGGATCTCCTTGATCATATAGAAGCAACGCTGCCCATCGACAAGAATAGAATATATGTAACTGGACTGAGCATGGGAGGCTTTGGAACCTGGAGTTTAGCACAAGCTGCACCTGATAGATTTGCTGCAATCGCACCAATTTGCGGCGGTGGTAACCTGGAAAATATCTGTATAATGAGGGATGTACCTGTCTGGGCATTTCATGGGAA
The DNA here is from genome assembly GCA_050014255.1 of Bacteroidales bacterium. Taxonomy (GTDB): domain Bacteria; phylum Bacteroidota; class Bacteroidia; order Bacteroidales; family VadinHA17; genus LD21. The sequence goes on from JBEKDR010000014.1 coordinate 55,849, forward strand.
ATTGGACCCTGATGTCCCCTATACAGAATCTGAACGATTAATAGATAGACTTAAAGAATACGGATCTGATGTAAAGTTAACTTTGTATCCTGATGCCGGACACGATGCCTGGACCACGACTTATGAAAATAAGGAATTGTATGACTGGCTCCTATCCAAATCGAAAAATGGAAGCCTGCCGGATGAAAAAATTTTAGAAAGTTATTGCGGAAGGTATAAATATTCAGATGTAGATACTATGCAGGTAATTTATGAATATAAATATCTATATATAAAATCATCAGGCGGGAATCCCAAGTTATTACTATCGCCAATAACAAACACCAAATTTAAGATTCGAGGATCCATTAACGGAGAATCAGAAATGTACTTTAATAGAACACAAGAAGGAAAAGTAGAAGGATTTACTCTCGGACGATGTGACCTTACATGCTACCCAAAAATAAAATAATCCTCTCCTTTCCTGGTCCCTAAACATTTATGTGCCGGTAGATAACCGTCAATATAAAATTCCCATATAATTATTTTAAGGCAATCAGTTTTTTGTTTAATTTTAATCGATTGTGAAGAGTCGGACAAAAGCCTTTAAACATTGAGGATGCAGCGGATTGTTTGTGAAATGCTTCTGTGACTGACGAGGCTGTGCTATAAACGGAGGAAAGAAGATTGTCAGATATAAATATTGGACATACAGCTATCTGACGAACAGTTGATTTTAAAATGCAGGTTTCCAAACACAATAAATGAGTTATAGCTAATGAGCAGCATAATAACTAGTTAGTCTCTTCCGTGACAACCCATCTATATAACGCGACCGCTCATTTGGCACATTTGCTTTTGCGCGACACTAGACCCATCGCTCATGCAAAAGCAAAAGAGCCAATTTCCCTCGCTCATTTTTTAGTAAATTTGTTAGAAACCATATACTAAACTGATAAAAATGTCTATTAAAAACCGAATAATGAATAAAATTATTGAGATTCATGTGCCGTTCCTAATAATTTTAGTATTTCTAATTTTTATAGGATGTAAAAAAGAAAAAGTACCTATTGTCTCAACCAATTCTGTTTCTACGATTACTGCAACTACAGCAACAAGTGGAGGGGATATAATCAATGAAGGCAGTTCTACCGTAATTAGTCGTGGCGTTTGTTGGAGTACAGGTACAACACCTACTATTTCCGACAGTAAGACAAATGATGGTGCTGGTACAGGCAGTTTTACAAGCAACATAACAGGCTTGAGCGGAGCAACAATGTACTATGTCCGCGCATATGCAACAAACGCTACAGGTACTGGTTATGGGATGGCGATGTCCATGACTACATTAGGACAGTCACCTACTCCAATCGTCACAGACCCTTCAAATATTGGAGTAACGAGTGCAACACTGAATGGCTCTGTAAATGCAAATTATTTATCTACGACTGTAACCTTTGAATATGGACCAACTACAAATTATGGTAGTACAGTTACAGCCACTCAAAGTCCAGTGACAGGGAATACAACTACTAATGTAAATGCAGATATTACAGGATTAGTTCTAAAAACCACTTATCACTGTAGAATTAAAGCGGTAAATTCACTTGGAATAAGTTATAGTAATGATATCTCATTTAACACTTTAGGACAACCCCCTACTGCAACAACTCTACCAGCGACAAATTTAACAAGTTCTGGCGCAACATTAAATGGTTCTGTTAATGCCAATAATTTATCTACTTCTGTAACCTTTGAATATGGGTCAACTTCAAGTTATGGAAGTACTGTAACTGCTAATCAAAGTCATGTATCTGGCAATACGAATACTAATGTAACTGCAAATATTTCTGGACTCATTGGTTGTACGATATATCATTACAGAGTTAAAGCGACAAATTCTCTTGGGAATACTACTTACGGGGATGATATAACTTTTGCATACTTTTATTACGGTGCTACTTATCAAGGGGGATTAGTGTTTTATATTGATGGCACTGGACAGCACGGTTTGGTTTGTGCTCAAACTGACCAAAGCACGAATGCGATTTGGGGTTGTAATGGAACTTTAATTACAGGAGCAGATGGAACTTCTGTTGGTGCAGGAAATCAAAACACACTTGACATAATTACTGGTTGTAGTACAGCAGGAACTTATTGGAGTTCCAGCGAAACAAATGAAACCGTTGCATGGACTTGGACTTTCACTCAATTAGGCTACAGGCAAAACTACGGGAAGGGCAATCCTTATTATGTACGTGCTGTCCGAGCATTTTAATTAAATATTCAGAAATTAATTAATTGCCCAATCATATCGCAAGAGTAGATTCAAAAACCAAAAGTCGATATATAATATTTTCTTAAAAACCATTATGAAATGGAAGAACTTTATCATTATACCTCTTTTTGTAAGGCTTACAAAATTCTAAAAAGTGGGACTTTTAAATTTGGTCAAATTAGGGATACTAATGATCCTTTCGAAGACTTAAATCACAGATATTCAATAATTCAAGAGTACCCAGCGGATATTAAACAACTACTGTATCGTTTGGAAAGATATGTAAATGAAGAAATCTCTTTTGCATCATTCGGCGTTCCGGATGGAATTGTCCCTCCTGATCAAAAATGGACTATGTGGGCACATTATGCTGATAAACACTCTGGTGTTTGTCTTGTTTTTGATAAATCAAAATTAATAAATGAAGTCAAAATACTTTCTAATACCACATTATACAAAGAAATAGATTATAAAGGCTCTATGTGGGTTCATCCTAGTTGTTTTGAAAAATATCTAACAAAGTCAGAACAAGAGATTCTTCAAGCCTTCCAAGATCCTCTTCTTTTCACTAAACATATTGATTGGCAATGTGAAAATGAATTCAGGATAATAGTGTTCCAGAAAAAATTTGAGATTAAAATCAATAACTGTTTAACTAGGATTATTTATGGACCAGATACCTGTCCTAAGAGACAAAAAAGAATCGAAACCTATTTGAAAAGAAAAAAACTAAAAGTTCTTGATGGTAAACTTATTTATGCTGACACATCATATGCAAAGCCACTTAAGTTTTTATTCACTGAGAATAAATAATTTATGTCATCAAAAAATTTTCGTTAATGGCTCATAATGACAAAATAAGATTAAATCATTTTTGCAAGCACATTTAAAAGCCGCACTTGCCACCGCGACCCCAAAGCTTTTAAAAGAGCTTGCAAAAAGAGAGTTCCTTCAACCCTGACCAAAAAAATGGTTATATAATGACAATTTTAAAACACTAGCTATAACTCGGACGGTTTAATTAATTGGCTTCGGCAGCCCAGACAGCCTCGTAATCGACTCCAAAAGTCTATGCGAGTAAAATTATCTCAACTTATCAAATTTTGTGGCACCTTGACAAATCCTGCTGCCGAGACAAAGTCAATAGGGCTGCCGGCCGACGCACTGGTGCCTTGTTTTTTGCTCGCAACCTAGACTATTTTATCGTGACCCATAACTCACAGTCATCACCCGGACTTGGTATCTTTTAGACAAATTATCGTGACCCAAAACTTATCGTCCACCTACCGGGACTGGCAAAAAACGCGGCACCCCGACACGGTCGCCAACTCAATTAAACCGCCGGGCCGTTGGGCGTAACCCCTGACCCGTCCTTAAGACTCAGCTAATTGATTATATCTATTTAAATTTGACCTAATCTTAATTGGACAGAATTATGAAAATAGTGATTCTTCTTTTTGACAATTACACCGCTCTTGATATAGTAGGGCCTTATGAAGTGTTAAATAAACTCCCAAACTCTAAGATTTATTTAACCGGTCTTGAGAAAAAGGAGTACAAGGACACTTACGGTTTAAAAATCTCTGCAGACAATTCAATTGATGAGATTTCTGAAGCTGACATTTTATTAATTCCAGGTGGATTTGGAATAGACAATTTGTTAAAAAACGAAGAAGTACTGGATTGGATTAGAAAAATAGACATTACAACAAAGTGGACGGTTTCAGTTTGTTCAGGTTCTCTGCTTTTAGCGCAAACTGGGTTATTGGATGGGAAAAATTGCACAACACATTGGAGAAGAAAAGAGCAGTTACAGAGATTTAATGTTACAGTTAAGGACGAGAGATATATTCAAGATGGGAAATATATTACATCAGCAGGAGTCTCAGCAGGAATAGACATGGCATTGTACTTAGTGAGTAAAATTGCCGGTGACCAAATGGCAATGATGTATCAACTTGCAATTGAA
>JBEKDR010000015.1:0-55102 GCA_050014255.1 Bacteroidales bacterium
CTCATAATTGTCAAGATCTTTAACCCCTAATGCAAAAATATTCGGGAACATAATAGAGTTGAAGAAGCCTATTGAAAGAAGTGCCCATTTACCTACATTGGCACCAAGGATGGTTGCTGAGAATACTAATGCTGCCGCGATAATAGCAAATACACCTAGCATAACGTTTGTTTTCCCTTTTGAAAAGTTCATTGCCAGGAAGTTAACAATAGCAATACCTAAGAATATAAGACCATTTACCGGCTGAGAGTTGAAAACAAATACACCTTCTTTTATCTGGCTGCTTGTGACTAACCAGCCTACAAAAAATGCCAGTATAACTACAGCACCTGAGTACATAAATTTCTTTTTGTTCTCCATTGCGCTAAGGTTAATGGATCCAAGGAAACGGCCAACCATAGCACCACCCCAATACATTGCAGCTAATTTTGCAGCTTCACCAATCATCATACTTTGTTTAAGATAAGGAACGATGGCTGTAGAAATACCAACTTCAGCACCAACATAGAAGAAAATTGCCAGAGCTCCCAGTAAAACATGTGTATGCTTCCAAATGCTCTTCCTTCCAACTACTTCCTCCCCGCCGATTATTTCAGGCAGTTTCATGAAGAAGATTGCAAGCGCAATCAATAAAACAATTCCCCCGATTATAAGGAATGGAGTCTGTACTGCTGTTGGTCCCATGGCAATAGCTGCAGGTGTAAGAACGAAAATTCCAACAACAAATGGAGCAACTGTAGTAGCCAATCCATTTAATGCCTGTGCCAGATTAAGCCTTGAAGAAGCCGTTTCTTGTGAGCCCAGTGCAGCAACATAAGGATTTGCAGCAGTCTGAAGAAAAACTACTCCTGTTGCCATCACAAAAACTGCACAAAGGAAAAGTGCATATGAAGGTACAGCTACAGCAGGATAGAATAAGAAGCTACCTATACTTATAAGGAGTAAACCGATTATAAGCCCCATTTTATAGCCTGTTTTCTTAATAATTTTTCCGCATACAAACGAAAATGCAAAATATGCGAAAAAGAATACTCCATTAACAAGATTTGCCATGAAGTTGCTCAGGTGAAAGGTCGCCTGAACCTGATCTTTTAATGCAATGTTAAAATTGGTAATGAATCCGAAAATAAAAAAGATCATTAACATTAGGGTCATTCCCATCCGTAAATTGCTATTTGATTGTTCTTTCATTTAGTGGTTTTTTTTTGTTATAGATAAGTAATTTGCTTTTTTATTGTCATAACAAATATATAAAACTAATTGATTTAAATGAAGCAGTATGAAAATTACCAAAATATTCAAGATTTCTCCCCCTGCCAAGGGGGAGTGTCCGCCGGCTGGCGGGCGAGGGGGTATGAATGAAGATAATGTATTTTATTAAAATCAGTTACAGAATTGAATACCCCTCTGTCGCTTTGCGACATCTCCCCTAAAGGGGCGAATATTAACGTTTTTTAAGGTGAATTGGTGCAAAAAAAAGTGGCGCCATGAAGCGCCACCAGATATTGAAATATGAACATACGTATTACAAGTTAAGTGTAAAGCGTTTGAATTCGGTAACTGTAAGCTCTTTATTTACAGATTGAAGATACTGTCTGATAGTAATCTTGTTGTCTTTCACAAAATCCTGATTAAGCAGAGTGCTTTCCTTAAAGAATTTAGAGAGTTTCCCCTGGGCAATCTTCTCAAGCATCTCTTCAGGTTTTCCATCGCGTCGTGCCTGTTCCTTGCCAATTTCAATTTCCTGGGCAATAACAGATTCAGGAACAGAATCTTTATCAACTGCAACAGGGTTCATAGCTGCAATCTGCATCGCTAAATCTTTATAAACCTGAATATCAATTCCTGATTTTGTGAAACCAACAAGAGTAGCAAGTCTGTTACCGGGGTGGATATATGCCTGGACATGAGTCGCTTCTATTTTCTCAAAATATGAAAGATCAAGCTTTTCCCCAATTATTCCTATATATTCAACAACCTTATCTCCGACTTTTCCGCCATCTATTGGAAGTGATTTGAGCTCATCAAGACTTGCTGGTTTCTTTGTAACTGCCAGATCAAGAATTTTGTTTGCCAGAGCCAGGAAGTCAGCATTCTTTGCAACAAAGTCAGTCTCGCTGTTGAGAACTATCATTGCCCCGGTCTTTCCATCGGAAGACACTTTTGACAAGACAACTCCTTCAGAGGCCTCTTTGTCAGCCCGTTTATTGGCAACTGCCTGTCCCTTTTTACGAATTATTTCAATTGCTTTGTCAAAATTGCCATCGGATTCTTCAAGAGCCTTTTTGCAGTCCATCATCCCTGCAAGAGTCACTCTTCTTAATTTAGCAACCTCAGCAGCATTTATAGCAGCCATAGTTATATCTTTATAAGTTACAATTATTATTTTTTACAATTCTTCTTCCGTTTCGTCAATTACCTTAACGATATTTTCATCTTCATCCGGCTCGCCGACAATGTCGTCATCAACCTCAACCTCTTCCTCTTCTTCAACAATTGCTTCGATAATAGCTGCAGGAACATCTTTTGTTTCAAGTTCTCTCCGCATTACTTTTTTGTCTTTCTGCTGAGGCTCTTTGTCTTTTTCAATTTTTCTTTCATTAAGACCTTCTTCAATTGCCTGACAAAGGATTCCGACTATTAAAGAAATCGATTTTGAAGCATCATCATTTGCAGGAATCGGAAATTCGATATCGGAGGGGTCTGAATTGGTGTCAACCATTGCAAAAACCGGAATTCCAAGTCTTTTTGCTTCTCTGACAGCAATATGTTCTTTGGTTACATCCACGATAAAAAGTGCTGACGGCAGTCTTGTAAGATCTATTATGCTTCCGAGTGTTTTTTCGAGCTTGGCTCTCTGCCTTGTAACCTGTAATCTTTCACGTTTTGAAAGGTTCAAAAAGGTTCCGTCTGTTGCCATCTTGTCGATGGAAGACATTTTTTTGACAGCCTTACGGATAGTCGGGAAGTTGGTAAGCATACCACCAGGCCAGCGTTCTGTAACATAAGGCATATTAACCGCTTTGACTTTTTCAGCTACGATCTCTTTTGCCTGTTTCTTAGTTGCTACGAATAGTACTTTTTTACCCGATTTGGCAATGTGTTTCATCGCTGAAGCTGCCTCATCAATTTTTACTACTGTTTTTTCCAGATCAATAATGTGAATACCGTTACGCTCCATAAATATATAAGGAGCCATAGCAGGGTTCCATTTTCTTTTAAGGTGTCCGAAATGCACACCTGCATCAAGTAATTCTTTGAAATCTGTTCTTGGCATTGTTTGGTTTATTAAGTTTACATTCTTTTAATCAATTGCAAAGTAGCCCCGCCGGCTGGCGGGAGTCTTCACAATTTAGATACTAAACTTGCATCTATAACGATTTTCTTTTTAATTCTAACGTTTACTGAACTGGAATCTCCTGCGGGCCTTTGGTTGTCCAGGTTTTTTCCTTTCAACTTCACGCGGATCGCGTGTGACAAATCCTTCAGCCTTAAGCTTTGATTTGCATTCAGCATCAATCATGATCAGGGCTCTTGTTATTCCAAGACGGAGTGCTTCAGCCTGTCCTTTAACTCCACCACCATCGAGATTGACATTGATATCATACTTGTCAGCAGCATTCATAAGAACAAGCGGCTGTGTAACTACATACTGAAGTGTTTCAGCGCCAAAATATTCTTTATAATCCCTGCCATTAACAGTAATCTTACCTTTGCCATCGCTTAAATATACGCGGGCTACAGCTGCTTTCCTTCTTCCAAGAGCATTGATGGTTTCCATATCTGTTGTTTAATATTTTTTAAAGTTCAATTTTTTTGGGTTTCTGCGCTTCATGGGGATGTTCTGTTCCGGCATAAACATGCAAATTTCTGTAAAGTGCACTTCCAAGTCTGTTTTTAGGCAACATGCCTTTCACAGCTTTCTCTACCAATCCGATGGGATTTTTTTTCAGCAGCGCTTCAGCGGTCGTAAATCTCTGACCTCCGGGATAACCTGTATGCCTGACATATAATTTATCTGACCATTTTTCGCCTGTAAGATCGACCTTCTCTGCATTGATAATAACAACATTGTCACCACAATCAACATGAGGTGTAAAGTCGGTTTTATGCTTTCCTCTAAGCATTGAGGCTACAACTGATGCAAGCCTTCCAAGAACCTTGCCTTCAGCATCAATAATTACCCACTCTTTGTTTACAGTAGTTTTATTTGCTGAAACTGTTTTATAGCTTAAGGTGTTCACTTGTTCTTATTTTTTAATTGATATACTTATATTCAATGTAATTACCCCATTATTTTGAGGTCTGCAAAAATACAACATATTTCCTAAAAAAAAAGAAATCTGTATAGATTTTATTCTTGTTATTCAAAACTAGGTTAAATTTACTTTTTACTTAAGTTTAAAAAAATCAATGCTATCAGTTTTCTTAGAAGACTATATGAAAACTTAATTATTTTATATTGAGACCCTCTTCCCAACCTTCCCCCAGGGGGGAAGGAGCAAAATTAAATCATTTCCCCCTTGGGGGAAACAGGAAAGGGGGTGTAAGACAAGAAAAAATTGAATCAAGGGATTATTGGTAATGATATATTATCTCTCCGGCGGGAATGATGTTTTCAGGATTTGGAACAAACAAGTAAATAAAGTCACCTAATTATAAGATGGTTTCAGGTAAAAGATTATCCAGAGATTTTTATACCAGGGATGTACTTGATGTAGCTCCTGAACTGCCCGGCAAAAACCTGGTTATCAGATTACATGATGAATCATTAGGCAGATTCAGAGTAACGGAAGTTGAAGCTTATCGTGGCAGTGAGGATAAAGCTTGTCATGCTTTTAAGGGCAGAACAGCCAGGACCGAAATTATGTTTCACGAAGGAGGCAGGTTGTATATTTATCTTGTTTACGGAATGTATTGGATGCTGAATATTGTCACAGGCGAGAAAAATAACCCCCAGGCCGTCCTGATAAGGGGGGTGGAAGATTATCCCGGACCAGGAAAATTAACGAAGTCTCTTGGAATAGATAAGTCGTACTATGGAGAAGATCTCGTTTTCTCCGAAAGAATATGGTTAGAAGATACCGGATCAATCTATCCTGTTAAGTGTGGCTCCCGGATTGGCATTGAGTATTCCGGCGAATACTGGAAGTCGAGACCATGGAGATACTATCTTTAGAATGGAGCTCACCCTGCTTCCCTCTCCCGCCCCCCAATTACATATTCTCTCTTGTTTTTGACCCCCCATCCCCCCTAAAGGGGGGCTAATTCTTTAACATTTAGAAAATACTCTTAAATAACGAGGATTAACCCCCCTAAAGGGGGGCAGGGGGGCTTTCAGCTCGTTAAAGAGATGTTAATTAGAATCGTAAATGAATGCATATAATATTTTTTTTACGTTCTTTGTTAAGTAAATTAATCAAAAACAATTCATTTATGGATTCAATTTGGGGCAATTGGCGTCGCTGGAATAACCTTACAGGATGGTTTGTATTTGTTTTTTCTACAATAGTTTATCTGCTGACTCTTGAACCAACTGTAAGCTTCTGGGATTGTGGTGAATTTATTCTTGCAGCCTTTAAGCTGCAGGTTGGACATCCTCCCGGAGCTCCCCTGTTTCTTATGATGGGAAGAGTAGCCACTCTTTTTGCAGGTGGAGACACTTCCAAAGTAGCAGTGACTGTAAACGTCCTGTCAGCTATCTGCAGCGGTTTCGCAATAATGTTCCTTTTCTGGACGATTACTCATCTTGTCCGAAAAGTTTTTGTAAATGGTGCAGCGCTCGAATCAAAACATGTTCCCGCTATCATAGCCAGCGGTCTGCTTGGGTCACTGGCTTATACTTTCTCAGATACATTCTGGTTTTCTGCTGTAGAAGGAGAGCTTTATGGACTCTCATCCCTTATAATCGCTCTGGTATTCTGGGGCATGCTGAAATGGGAGGAAGAAGAAGCGAAACCATATTCCGGCAGATGGATAATCCTGGTCGCATATATGATGGGCCTGGGGCTCGGCGTGCATCGGCTGAACCTTTTAATTATTCCGGTACTTGTTTTTGTATACTATTTCAATAAATATGAAGTCACAACAAAAGGATTGATTAAGACAAGTCTGGTTGCACTTTTAGTCCTCTGGATTATGGTATTTGTAATAATGCCGGGTGTTCCGGAGGTTGCAGGCTGGTTTGAATTGTTATTCGTTAATATTCTCGGATTACCATATAACAGCGGACTTGTGTTCTTTATGGCAATTCTTTTTGGTGCTCTGGCCTTTGGTATAAATTACTCTTTAAAGCATAAGAAGGTGATATTGAATTATGTAATGACCTCCCTGCTTGTAGTAATGATTGGCTATTCATCATATGCCATGATTATGATCAGGTCGTCAGCCCGACCCCCGATGAACCAGAATAATCCTTCTGACGTTTTTTCATTATCCTACTATATTAATATGAAGCAGTATGGCAATGCACCAAAATTCTATGGGAACTACTATAGTGCTCCTGTTACGGATGTTAAGAAAGTTATTTCAGGATATAATAAGATAAATGGTAAATATAAGCCATACTATCATCCGGAATATTCTTATAACAAAGATTTCGAAACTCTTTTCCCGAGAATGTATGACAATTCAGATCCTGACCACGTAAGTGCATACAAATATTGGGGTAAAGTAGTTGGAAGGAAGTTTTCCGGAGGAGAGGGAAAAGAAGCACTTGTATGTCCGACTTTTGGTGAAAACCTACGTTATTTTTTCCGCTACCAAATCGGATTTATGTATCTGAGATATTTCATGTGGAATTTCGCAGGAAGGCAAAACGATATTCAGGGGAACGGTAATTCTATCCACGGGAACTGGATCAGCGGAATAAAATTCATTGACGAAGCACGGCTTGGGAAACTTGATAAAATTCCGGGAGATCTGAAAACTAACCCCGGCAATAATAAATATTATTTTCTACCTCTTCTGATCGGACTTGCCGGAATGTACTGGCAGTACAAGAGAAACAAAAATGGTTTCTGGCTTGTAATGATTTTTTTCATTATGACGGGTCTTGCTATTATTGTTTACCTCAATCAATATCCGAATCAGCCCCGTGAACGAGATTATGCTTATGTCGGATCCTTCTATGCTTTTGCAATCTGGATAGGAATCGGGTTTATGTTTGTTTATGAGAAACTTCAGAAATATCTTGGGACCAAAGGATCATTAGCGGTTACCTTCATAGTTCTTATTGCTGCAGTTCCGGTTCTCATGGGTACGCAGAACTGGGATGACCATAACCGGTCAGGTCGCTACACTGCAAGGGATATAGGAGCTAATTATCTGAAATCAGTTGCACCCAACAGCATCTTATTTACTTACGGAGATAACGATTCATTTCCTGTCTGGTATAATCAGGATGTGGAAGGTGTAAGAACCGATGTGCGTGTTGCAAATCTAAGTTATATACAGGCAGGTTGGTATATCGAAATGATGAGGCAGAAGGCATACGGTTCCGATCCTTTACCTTTTACACTTGGACCAGAAAAGTACATTGAAGGCTTAAGAGAACAGATGCCGGTTGATAACAGAGTAGATAAACCTGTCAGCCTTAAAGATATTGTTCAATTTGCAGGTTTGGAGGATAGTAAGTATAAAGTTGATATCAGCGGGAGGGGCGATTATGTTAACTATCTTCCGGCTAACAAATACATCATTGACGTTGATTCAGCAATGGTACTTTCGAACGGGACAGTTAAAAATTATTATAAAGACAGACTTGTTTCCCCTATGATCTGGGAATATTCTGATGGAGATGCATTAAAAGGGGATCTCGCGATAATGGACCTTCTTTCAACCAACAATTGGAAAAGGCCCGTGTACTTTTCGACGACTGTTCCTTCCACGCAGTACAAAGGACTGGAAAAATACTTTATACAGGAAGGCCTTGCTTACAGGATTGTGCCGGTTAAAACCGATAAACCCGAACAGGGTGAATTCGGGATGATTGATCCTTTAGTTATGTATGATAACATGATGAATAAGTTCTCGTGGGGAAATGCCGGAGATCCTTCTGTTTATCTTGATGAGAATAATAAGCGTATGTTCAGTAATTTCAGAAGACTCTTTGGTACTTTAAGTAAAGAGTTGCTTCTTAGGGGAGATACCCTGAAAGCCATTGAAGTGGCGCACCGGGGTCTTGAAATTGTTGCATCCAAAAAAATGCCATACGATTTTTTTACTATAGGAATTGCAGAAGTCCTTATAAGTGCAGGCAAGACTGAAGAAGGTGAAAAGTTACTGAATGATGTTATTAAATACTCAAAAGAATATCTTGATTATGCAATCAATTTAAACCCTGAAGAAAGGTACGGCCTTGAATATCCAACAGGGATTAATATGCAAGGTTTGCTCGATATTTATAATATGACCGTTAGATTGAAATTAAACTCCATTACTCAAACACTGGAACCGGAGATAAACAACTATTACGGCAAGCTTTATTCTGGAAAATAGATTTCTATGCGGCTTTTCAGGCCTGGCTTACTGGCACGTTGTCTTTATCCTGAAGCAATATTCAGGATTAAGACAGCTGAAAAGATATTGTATCTGACTTTTGATGATGGTCCGGATCCATTTTCTACTTCCTTGTTACTTGATATCCTTGAAAGACATGGTGTTAAGGCACTGTTTTTTTGCGACGGCAGGGCTGCGGAAAAATATCCCGATTTTATAGACAAGATCTGTAATAGGGGTCACATGATCGGAAACCATGGTTATTGCCATTTGAATGGATGGCAAACTGTATCTGATAAGTACATTAATGATGTGACCAGAGCTTCAAAATTTACATCCGATAAGATTTTCAGACCTCCTTATGGTAGATTGTCATTAAAGCAAAAAAAGATACTTCTTAAATCATTTAAAATATTTTTTTGGGATCTAATGCCTTATGATTTTGACACTTCATTCGGGGGCGCAAATTCCCTGACAATTCTTAAAAATAAAATCCGGCCGGGTTCAATAATTGTTTTACATGATACTGTTTCTTCCTGTGCAAATAAAATAATTGGAGAATTTGTAACATATGCAGTGAGCGAAGGTTATCGATTTGAACTGATTAATGAATTATTTTGAACCCACCCCTAGGGGAAGGGTTAAGTACGACTAAGCCAGAAACAGAGTTGCCTCTGAAAACACCCTTTCAAACCAGTAGTCAACTTTTTTTGAAAGAGGGGAATCAAAAATGGGAAAAGGGTTTTCGTGGGTATATGTATAAGGGAAATCCCACACATCAACGATATCTTTCTTATTAAAGTTGCTAAGGGTTGAAATTACTCCTTTACTGGGGATAACAGAATCTTTCAATAAAGATATCGAATGGATCTGATCCCGGAGTTTGTCTAAGATGGTCTCCCTGAATGTTTTAAGTCTTCCAAGATCAATCATCGATCTGAAAGCCATCCCGATCTGACTTGTGCACAGAAAATCAACTAAAGGACTTTTCCCGGTAAGGGTTTTTTCAAAATCATACAGGTAATAATTATATACCCTGTCGAATGCAAGACTATCCATGATTAATTTGGAAGAGCCTTGCATGTTACTGAAAACCGATCCTCCACAGAAAATAAAAAGCTTTGACTCGGAAAAAAGCTTCTCAGGATTTCCCATCAAAATGATCTCAGCAAGAAAAGCGCCTATCGAGTATGCGAAAATATTAAAATTGGTGGTCCGGGGTATAATCTCATGCTCGCCATTTCTCACAGATGATAGTAGTTTTACGATATCAGATGATGTCTGATATCCTGATTTAAAGAATCTCATAGGGTCTTCGGTGAGACGATTGCTAAGAGCAATATTGGCAAAACTCGACATATTTATTTCGCCGAGCGAAGAATTCCGGTCCTTCATAAAATGGATCATAGCTCTTGGATCTTTCCACGCTGCCGGAGACCTGTTTATATGAAATGAAATAGGGAAAAGAATAACATAGCTGTCAGTATACTGTGCAAGCCAATAAGCCCAGACCAGGTATTTTACCCAACTTCTCTCATTCAGACCATGAAGTAACAGAATTACTTTATCGCTTTTACTGTTCCGTGGAGTAAAAACAGGATAAGAAAAAGTACGGTTTTCAGCTATCAGTACATCGTTTTTATTAGAAAATTCATTTAATGGTACTTCCGACTGGAAGAAGATATTATGAATTTTAATATCTGAATTGGGGATTGATATTTTCTTATTCTCAATCGTGAAGAGAGATTTAAGCCCATTAAATGTTTTAGTATACTCCATTGGTTCAGATCGGGGAATATTAATATGCAAAGGAAGCAGTGAAATTAAAAGCAGACAAATTTATGTGGCAGATGATAATGCAAAGTGATAAAACTTCCAAATGAGGGATGTAATTCAATTATTTGTGACGGAATCCTAAATTTTGTAAACAGTCAAAACTCTTTTTAGCTCTATTTAAAGTAAGAAAATACTTAATTTTACATTCAGTTATCAGATTGCAAATGGTCGACTTTCAAAAACCGATACCGCCATATTTGAATGAAAAGCAAAATATCATACGTCTGATACTTTTTACTTCACTTTTTGCCTTAGTTTTTCTTAATGCTTATTCTCCGTTTGGTGCAGACAGATGGTATGATCTGACAAGACTCGAGTTTTTTACCTATTCCAGTCTGGCAATACTTATAGGAGTGCTTGTAGTTGTAATAAGCCGTATCCTGATGTACAATGTGAGTAAAAGGAATACTATTAATATATGGCAATACCTGATATGGATATTTGCCGAAATATTTTTAATGGCTCTCGCTTACACCATATTCGAAAAACTATTTCTGAAAGATGCCCGGCAGTTTACTGATCTTTTAAAAAACTCTTCCCGAAATACTGCTCTTGTTTTGTTATTGCCCTATTCAGTTTTGTGGCTTTACTTTTCATGGAGGGATAAAAAAGAGCAGATTGAGCGATTGGCAGATTTGGCTCCTTTTACAGAAAACACAAGAGATATGATCCCTTTTTATGATGAAAAGGGAACCCTGAAGTTTTCAATTAAGAAGGAGAATTTGCTTTATCTTGAGTCAGATGAAAACTACGTGAACATCTGCTATCTTAATAAGGGTAAAATATCGAAATATCTGCTTCGTGATACTCTGAAAAAAATAGAGGAGAGCTTCTCAGGAACTGAGATAATCAGGTGTCATAGATCATATATGGTTAATTTTGAAAAAGTTAAAGTTATCAAAAAGGAGCGAGATGGTCTGAAACTCGAATTTGATAACCCATCTGTGACAGATATTCCAGTCTCAAAAACGTACGTCAATACTGTAATGCAAACTTTCTCGAAATATTGCCAGACAGTTGATCTCAGCTAATGGTTTTTACATTATAGATTTTGTTTATCAGAATGAAATGTTACTTTTGAAATGATAATATATTTCCTGAAAAATGAATATTCTCATTCTGGGATCTGGCGGCAGAGAACATGTACTTACCTGGAAACTTGCCCAAAGTAAAAAGGTCAATAAGATTTTTATTGGTCCCGGAAATGCAGGTACATCTGATTTAGGAACAAACCTGAAGCTTGATCCTGAAAACTTCAGTGAAGTTAAAGCCGCTGTTTTAGAAAACAAGGTCGATCTTGTAGTTGTTGGACCCGAAGCTCCATTAACAATGGGAATTCATGATTTTTTTCTGAATGACATTACACTTAAAAACATACCATTAATTGGTCCCGATAAATCCGCTGCGCGGCTGGAAGGTAGCAAAGACTTTGCTAAGGCTTTTCTCACCCGTCATAATATTCCCACTGCCACTTATAAAAGCTTTGATAAAACAACCCTGAAAGAGGCTCATGCATTTCTAAGAACACTAAATCCTCCTTATGTTATTAAAGCAGATGGTCTGGCTGCTGGAAAGGGCGTCGTGATAATTAATGATATTTACGAAGCCGAGAAAGAGGTAGAAGCAATGCTGGACGGGAAATTTGGTCCGGCAGGCCAAAAAGTTGTTATTGAGCAATTTCTTAAAGGAATAGAGTTATCAGTTTTTATTGTTACTGACGGGATTACATATAAATTATTACCTGAAGCTAAGGATTACAAGAGGATTGGAGTTGGAGATACCGGACTTAATACCGGAGGAATGGGTGCTGTTTCACCTGTCCCTTTTGCAGATCAAAACTTTATGAATAAGGTGAAACAGAGAATAATTGATCCTACAATGAAAGGATTATCTGATGAAGGGATTGTGTACAAAGGATTTATTTTCTTCGGCCTGATAAATGTGGAAGGAAATCCTTATGTGATTGAATATAATGCCAGGTTGGGCGACCCTGAATCGGAAGTAATAATTCCAAGGATAAAGTCTGATTTCTTCGAGCTGCTTGAAGGAGTGGCTAAAGGAGATCTGGCCAATAGAAAAATTGAGATTGATGAAAGATTTGTAACTACTATAATGCTGGTCTCCGGCGGTTATCCGCGAAATTATGAAAAGGGTAAATCTATTAATGGTATGGATTTGACT
Source organism: Bacteroidales bacterium (assembly GCA_050014255.1). GTDB lineage: Bacteria > Bacteroidota > Bacteroidia > Bacteroidales > VadinHA17 > LD21. The sequence goes on from JBEKDR010000015.1 coordinate 12,517, forward strand.
CAGGGAAGTGTATTGTTTCATGCCGGCACAAAAAAAGAAGGAGATAAGGTTGTTACTTCCGGGGGCCGTGTTATTGCTGTCAGTTCATGGGGATCTTCAATGAAGGAGGCTCTTAAAGCATCTTACAGGAATGCCGGTTTAATAAACTTTGAAGGCAGTTATTACAGGTCTGATATTGGATTTGATCTCTAAAACAAATGCTTCTACGAATATTTAAAGGAACCGGTCCCGGAGTAGTATTTCTGATAATTGTTATTCTTATTGGAATCTGGATAAGTGCAATTCTGAATCAACGGCTACATCCACGGTTTATCTATGAAACAGACCCTATGCCTCTTTATGGCCTTATTAAGATCATGATTCACAATAGTCATAATTTGGGAGTAATTCTTTCCTTTCTGATGGTCTCGCTGATGGCTTTCCTTATGGTAAATTTCAACACAACTGTTTTCTTTATTAATGAAAGAACGTTTCTTCCTGCACTATTTTATGTTTTGTTTGGTGGTTTTTTCCCTGACCAGCAGCTTATGAATCCGGTGATCCCGGCATCAATTTTTCTAATGCTTGCAGTAATAAGAATTATGGATAGTTATCATAAAACCGGGACGGCATACAATTATTTTGATGCGGGGCTTCTTATAAGCACTGGAAGTTTGTTTTATGCGAACCTGATATGGTTTGGATTATTGGTGATAATAGGGATTGCATTGCTCAGGACAGGAAACCTGAAAGAAATTGTAATTTCATTTTTTGGCCTTTTAACACCTTATCTGATTACTTTTGGACTATACTATGTGATCGGGAAAGATGTTTGGGCTCTATTGAAGCTTCTAGGAAATAATCTTTTTACCAGGCCAATATACTACCCTTTCCCAAGGTTGACAATAGTGGCTTTGATCTTTAGCGTTTCATTAATATTTGTCAGCATCATTCAACTGATCAGGCATATGAATACTAAAAAGATAAAGTCGCGTAAAACATTTTCCCTTATGATATGGACTTTTTTAATCTCGATAATAGTTTATGTTGCACTGCCTTCGGCTTCAGTTGAAATAGTTTGGCTTATAAGTATACCTGTAAGTTATTTCCTGACCCACTATTTTGTAATTGTAAAAAAGAAACTGGTACCTGAAATTTTATTCTCCCTGTTATTTGTTTTTATTCTGTTTATACAGATATGGTACCTGAGATGAAACAATTATTTTATCATCGAGACTACTCCGACTCCGGACCCTTGTTGTCCGTTAATGAAATCATAGCTAATCTGATATATTCCGCTTTTCTGGCATTCAAAATCAACGAAAGAAAATATTTTGCCGGTTTTTTTATCGAAGGAGGAAAGAATTAGTTTATTGGTGTCATCTTTGATAGTAAGGATCAGCTGACCCTTGGAATTTGTTGCATTGCACATTGTAAACCTGTATTTAGTGTTTTTCCAGAGCGACATATTCGCTTTGTATCTAAAATCAGTTTGAGTCGCTGCCTTTCCCAGCTGTATCCTGAAATCCTTCAGGTATTTTGCATTGACCCCGGCATTAATTGCGCAGTTACTTATGAGGGGATCTGTTACCTGTCCGAATGACATGAACCCGAAAGTAAGCAAAATAGTCAGAGTTATTACGGTTTTTTTCATACTAATTATTTAAAATTAGCCTGTCCCTGATATTCTTGGTAATTTCTATAACACCTTTTAGTTGTTCTTTGGACATATTTACCACACTTGTTTCGGTCTGTTTTATGGTCAGACCACCATCTTTTTCCACACTTACAGGATCTCCCTGAGTGTAAGTTATTCTTATGTCACGATACTTATCTTTAATGTCCTGCATATCTTTACAAAGGTTTGTGAATTCCGGATCGTGCTTGCAGTAAGGACTGATAAGAAGAAGAAGATCATTTAAAATTATTTTTTGCTCTCCGATCCTGTCAGTAAGCATTTTATCAGGGTACTGGCTCACAACCTGAGTTGCCAGATACTGACCTTCAAGCCAGACACCTATTATCATAAGAGCTGAAAGATGTCCCCGATCATTGCTTCGCAGATAAGTATCTATTTTATTGTAGGAATCGATTGAAATGAAAAGGAGAGAGTCAAGATTTGATCTATTCTTTGATAGCCTTTTTATTGATTCGAAATCAAAAAACTGCCCCACTTTAATATCATCGGCAATTTTCCTTATCGATGAGAGAACGTCCAGTGAAGAACCTGTTTTTTCATACATATTCAGATATCCAAGATCAGCACCAAGAATGCCAAGTTTAAGCGCTTTATCAAAACTTGTACCTTGCCTGTTTGCATCAATGGACTCTGCAAGATAGTTCTGAGAAAATGGAACCTGCAGTTTCTGCAGCAGATTTGCTATCTCAACAGGTGATGAAATGTTTTTTGATATATCAGCAATTGCTTCAGGACTTAATTTTTCAGCTTCTGAAACAGGAACTGAATCAGACTGTGGAAATATGAACTCGGAAGTTTTGCTTTTTGAATTTCTGCACGAGAATCCAAAACACAAAATAAATAACAATAAAAATACTCTTCCTTTCATTTAGGACGCTGATAAATTAAAACAAAAATACAAAAAAACTTATTAAAAATATATTAATTATTTATTTTCGGAATTTTAAACTTTCAAAAAACTTGACTATTCTGCCAAGCAACTCAAAATATAGAGCGAGATAAAGAAATACTGAGCTTAATAGTACCAGGGAAATATTGAATACGAAGGTATCGGTCTTCATCCCAAAAATATATTTTGCAGGTGCAAAGAAATGTGTCCTGAAATTAAGGAACCCTTTCTTATATGGATCAAGATATACAGGATCTATATTTTGTACGAGGGAGTTATTATATACCAGGATTTTCTTACGTTCGTACTGTTTAGTAACTATCTCTTCAAGTTTGTAATTATAATAATCATTCTCAAGGTTCTTCAGTTTTAAATCATTCATATTGTAAAAAATATCCTTCCTGTCCGTCACAGTATTTGAAATTCTATTAAATGTTAAATAAGTTCTGTCGAGGTATTTTGTCAGGGAATCTGCTATTCCCGGATTAAATTCATATGGTGACAGATCCGAAATATAATTGAATGCAGGTACATGATAAACTGCTGCCATTTTAACCAGTTCGTTTTTTAGAAGCTCGAGTTTGGTAAAATTACGGGTTGATTTTCTTATAAGAAGGTCTTCGTTGTTACCGATATTTTTGGGATTACTTCTGAACTCAAAAAGAGTAGTTACAAGAGCATCATGCAATGCTTTAATCCTGTAAGTCTTGTTGAACTCAGCTTCACTTTTTTTCTTTTCCAGGTCGTAGAAAGTCTCACCTTCCTTCGTAAATTGTGTCTGGCTGTATTTGTTATCTTTAAACTGAGTGACAATGAGTGCCTCATAGGTCCACCGCGTAGGCATCAATTCAGCAATAATGGGCACTTTATCAACATTGCCTATTTTCCTGTTCAGCTTGTCAAAGGAGAACATAGCTCCGCTTAACACCATCATTGGTATTATTAAAAGGGGTATAACGATATAAATCGTAATAGCCGAATTAAATGATGCTGATATGTTAAGCCCAAGCATATTTGCACAGAAAGCTGTTGTAAATAATGCGAGCCAGTAATGTAAATACATTCCTTTTATACCAAGAATCGGGTTTGCAATCGATACAAAAAGAAGTGTTTGTATCGATGAAATCAGGATTAATATTGCGACTTTTGAGATGAGATAACTGTGGCGGCTTAAATTAAGAAAATGCTCTCTTTTAAGAATTTTCCTGTCCCTGAAAATCTCTTCAGCACTGATTGTCAGACCCAGAAAAAGGGCAACGATAAGACTCATGAAAATGTAAATCGGGATATTTTCATTTTCTGAAAAAATGTAAATGTTGGAATCCGGATCAGGGATATACCTGATAATAAAGGAAAGCACAAAACCAAGGATCGGGGCTTCAAGCAGAGTAAGCAAAACATATTGATTATTAGATATTTTGCTCTTAAGATCCCTGGTAAAATAAATCTGAAATTGTTTTAATCGGCCTGGCCTCTGGAGATTTTTATGCGGAGGCTCCTTAATTTCAGGCACTTGTATAGAAGGATGTCTGGAATTATATGTAGTTGCCCATTCATTTGGCCTGACTTTTCGTTTTTCAGTATATTTCCCGAACTCATCTACAACCTGTGTCTCAATAATATTAAAGATGATTTCAGGATTCACATTCCCGCATGACGGGCACTCTCCCTGGTTTGAGTTGATCTGGGCATCGAGGGTTTTAAAATAAATCACAGAATCGACCGGATTGCCGAAATATGCCATGCAACCTCCCTGATCGAGGATAACCACCTTATCAAACATCTTGAATATCTCTGAAGAGGGCTGATGTATGACAGTAAATATCAGTTTCCCCTTGAGCGTAAGGTCACGTAAAAGGTCCATCAGGTTTTCAGAATCTCTTGAAGACAATCCAGATGTTGGCTCATCAAGAAATAAAACCAAAGGTTCCCTGATGAGTTCCAGCGCTATATTCAACCTTTTTCGCTGCCCACCGCTGATTACTTTATTAAGGGGAGAGCCTACTCTCAATTCTCTCTTTTCAAGTAAACCGAGATTTGACAAAGTGTGATCAACAAGTGCACTTATTTCCTCCCTCGTTTTATCCCTGAAGCACTGACAAGCCGCAAAAAAAAGATTCTCAAATACTGTCAGATCCTCAATAAGCAGATCATCCTGGGGTACATATCCAAAAACACCCTCAAGCGCTATATTATCCTTTGCGACATCCAGACCGTTGATTTTGACGCTGCCTGAGGATGGCTTCTGAATTCCGCTCATCAGGTTCATTAATGTTGTTTTTCCTGATCCGCTCGCACCCATTATTCCGATAAGTTTACCCTCCTCAACTGAAAAGCTGACATTATCCACAGCAGCATGACCCTCCCTGAAATAAAAGGAAAGGTTTTCAACAGTGAATGAGATTTTATGAATAATTATATCGGAAAGAAAACTTGAACTGATATCACTATAGTAGATGGAATGTCCTTGTTGCGATTTTATTGATCCTCCTTTAGCAAATGTATAGACCTGGCCTGATCTTACAGGAAGTCCATTAAGATATAACTGGTCATTTGATATATATCTGATAAAATAAAGGTCAACACTCGCTACTCTTAAAATGATTATTTTTGTGTTCTGGTAACCGGTCAGCATTCTCTTGCACAAATCACATTTATCATCTTGCGGGGTGAGAACCAGTATTGCAGGATTATTCAGGTCTTCGGAATTATCATTCTTTACGAATTGTTCAATAGAGGCAAATTCAGCAGCAGATATTTTGAATACTTCAGCGACTGTATTTATAATATTCATCCTTTGAAGAGTAAACTGGCGGTCGGTATTTACGAGTTCATACAGGCGCATCAGGACGACCACTTTTTGTTCCTGGTTAAGAGTGCGGTTGATCTTTTTACAAATACCAAGAATCTTAACAGAATCTTTTACGGAGGGAGCTGATGATTCAGTTAACATTGACCTTTCCAAAACAGGGCCTGCATGCTCATCAAAAAGAGCAAGATATTCCTGAACGGTTTCCCTTGTAAGCTGTTTATTCAGAAAGCCGGAAACATACTCACGTTCATTCATAAGTATCCCTCTGTCCTGCTTAACAATCAGGGCAAATAACTCCATTAACGCCTTAAGAATCTCCTCACTCATAAATTAGCCGCGAAATTCAGAAAATGGTCATGTTGTGTAAACATACTTAATATTAATCATTTTAACAAGATCTGAACGGATTTCGTCCTGGCTTCACAGGATAATAATATTATAAATTAAACTCAGCCCTGATTCCTCATTCCTGTTTAAACATCATATTCTACCATTCAGGTATATAACCTGACCATTCTGCATATTATATTTTTATTCTGCCCCGGCTTGCTTTTTCTTTGATCCTGATTTAATATCTAACTTTAAAAATCAGGGCTATGAAAAAAAAATTGAATTCAGGTTTTGCAGGGTTACTGATAAGCTTGCTTATTATTATACCTTCAGCAGCAAAAGGTCAAAGTGAAAAGGCACTTGTAAAAAAGTACTTAAGTGTATTGCCGAAAGTCGAAAGGAGTAAAACACTTCAAAAATACCGTATGACTGCAGTTTACATAAACCGCGACCTGTACGGAAATTTTACAGGAAAAACAAAGGTCTCCGGCGATTATACCAGAGGATTGCCAGGAGACAGCTCTATGTGGAATAATGTTTATATCTCAGCCTCAAACAACTTTTCAGATCCTTTCCCTTCCGGAACAAAACAGGAATATATGGAAAACTTCAGATATATTCCTTCAGATAAGATGATGGAAGAGGAGGCATTTAAGAGTTTCCCTAAATCGGTTGAAAACATATTTGCACGAAACCTGATATGGGATATGATGTCGGCAGATATCTTTGCATGGAATTATTATGACTCATTGAAACTAAATGTGCCTTATATAATTCCAGATATAAAAGGCGAGTTTAATATGGCTGATATTGGGATTTATTCACACAATAAAATAGTAATATGCTGGAAGGGGATATCCGAGATAAATGGCCAGTTATGCGCTTTAATCGAATTTAGCGCTATTGATAATAAGCTCGAGCTAAGCATGGACATGATCAAAACGAAAGGAACTGAACAATACTGGGGATCTGTTCTGGTATCAATTAAAACCAAAAATATTGAACACGCAGATATGTACAGCGGAACAATACAGGAGATTGAGGTTAAAGGGATGAAAGACAAATTTCTTATGAAAACCATAAGAGAGCTGGAAATCAAGAGAATTCAATAAGGAACCATTAAATTTACTGAAATGAAAACACCTGCACTCTATAATGTTCTCAATCTGCGGAAACCCGTTTCGCACATCACTTTTCTTATTTTTTCTTTACTGGTGACTTTTATTATTGGTATAACAGGGAAATATGGAACCCCCCGAGGGACATTCTCATTTGGTATTCTTATCATGTTATTTGTCCAACTTGAAGTCTTCATATATTTAGGGACAAGGTTATTCGCTGATTTGAACTTTGACAGAAGTCCCGGGGAAATTACCCGGATCGTGCTTTTCAGGTTTTTGATCTTTCTGGCCGGTTGTCTGGCGTTTTCTATGGTCCTCTTTATCCTCTTGCAGTATGCGGGATTGTGGATAAAAGGAGAGGACCTGTCAAAAGTGGTTTATAATTTTATTCATTTCGGTATCCGCGCCTGGTTCAAATCGACAATTACCGGATTATCTGTCGGCGCTGTAATATTTATTGTTTTGCTATGGCAGGCTTCCTTAAAAAGGGAACAGAAGCTGAGAGAGGAAAACCTGATTTTTCAGAACGAGACACTAAAGAACCAGGTTAATCCTCATTTCCTTTTTAATAGTTTGAATACTCTTTCGGCACTGGTCGCTACCCAACCGGATATTGCTGAAGAATTTATTCACCGGCTGTCATCAATATACCGGTATATTCTCGAGAACGGATCCAAGGACAGAGTACCGCTGGGTGTAGAACTGTCATTTATCAATGATTATTTCTATTTGCATAAAATCCGGGACAACGGGAAGATTCAGCTCGAAATAAAGGTAAATGAAACTGATGGTTATGAAATTCTGCCGGTATCACTCCAGATACTTGTTGAAAATGCTGTCAAACACAATAAGGCAACCAGGGAAAGTCCGTTAATGATTTCAATTTACCTTGAAAACAAGCATGTTGTCGTAAAAAACAATCTGCAAAAAATGGCACTGCAATTAAAATCAATGCAAATAGGACTTAAGAACCTTGCCCAACGCGTAAGTCTCAGTACCGGGCATGCACTTATTATTGAAGAAACAACTGCTGATTTTATTGTTAAAATTCCATTATTTTAATGAATATACTGATAATTGAAAATGAGAAGCCTGCTGCCGAAAAGCTTGTCAGGTTATTAGTGAAAATTGATCCTTCAATAACTATCCTTGGAGTTATTGAAACTGTCGAGGGTACGATAAACAGACTGCAGGAAAAGCCACTGCCTGATCTTATCCTGATGGATATCCAGCTTGATGATGGAGTATGTTTTGAAATTTTCGAATCAAGCAAAGTTGATATCCCGGTAATTTTTACAACAGCGTACGATGAGTACACACTTAAAGCCTTCAAGGTGAACAGTATTGATTATCTCCTGAAGCCAATCGATGAAGGTTTGCTTAAATCGGCTCTGGCTAAATTTAAAAAGCTTTATGCTGACAATGACCCGTTTAAAAAAGACTTTAAACAACTCCTTTTTGAATTCAGGAATCAATATAAATCCAGGTTTCTTATTAAAATAGGTGAAAAGTACAAATCGGTACCAGCGGGCGAGATCAGCCATTTTTACATAAACGAACGGAATGTTTTTCTGAATGATAATCAAGGAAAAGACTGTGGCGTTGATTATTCCCTTGAACAATTACAGACTATGCTCGACCCACGGAAATTTTTCAGAATTAACCGCGAGTGCATTGTCAATATCGACGCTATTACCTTAATGTACAGTTACTCTTCGAGCAGGTTACAACTTACTCTGAAAAACAGGGAAAAAAGTGAATTGTTTGTTGTAAGCCGTGATAAAGTGACAGAATTCAAAAAGTGGATTGACAGGTAGTAGGGTCAGGTCGCGACCTGACCCTACTATTGTGGAGATGCAATAAACAAGACCTTGATATCCTTATACAAGAAATCAACAAGGGATAATCCTTTTAACCATTTTGTAATATGAAAATAACTCAAAAGAAACTACGAATTATAAGTGGAATACTATTTATAATTGGAGGCATTGTCTACGCTGTAACCAAGCCAAATCCATTTGGTAAATATACAAGTATTGGAATAATAATTATAGGCTTGGTATTCATGGCTCCATGGGTCAAAGATAAAGACATCAAATAACAGTAATAGTTTATATTGACAGAGTTAAAATAAAATTGACTTGGGTTGATTGATGTTGTAACTTGCATATAATTAAGGAGCGCCGCATTCAGTTACTTGGCATGGGAACATTCAAAGTAGATAAGCGGTCATATGCACCAACATCACCTGGTATGTCCTTGCCTGCTGGCGACCGTACTGTCCTTACAGTAACAGAAGTTCCAAAACCAATAGCAGACAATATTGCTAAAGATTATGTCGGCTACACTATCAAAGATGCAACAAATGTTGTGAAAGATAAAGTATTATCGTATGAAGTCAATATCATAAAAGGAGCCACTACTGAAACAATTGTTTATGAACAGGTTGTGGAGAATCCAGCACCAAAATAGAAGTTACAAGAAAACTATTTCCATTATGAAGACGATGCTTGAATATCGTCTTTTATTAATTGTCAGCCCTCGGAAATCAGCTCCGGGGGCTTTTCTATTAACATTCATCATATCAGGATATTGTATCCTATATGCCGTATGCAAATTGATTGCAGATGACAAAATAAAAAAGGAGTTAAACTACTCTAACTCCTTAACATTATGAGTAATTCCTCAGCGAGTCTTAATTGATTTTTTATTTGACTTGTGTCATTGTCTTTCATAACTTTATCACAATGAATTATGAAAACGTATGTTCAGAATCTAAAAAGGAGAACAAAAATGCAGCACAAAAATATAATATTATTCGTCGCAACTTTGGTTTGCACTGGGTTAGCAGAGATTCAAGCACAGACCACTCTTCAACCTCAGAAGAAAATTGCTTTGGTAATCGGGAATGGGCACTATAACTTCAGTACTCTTGCTAATCCGGAAAACGATGCAAAAGCGATGCAGGCAGCACTTCAAAGTGTTGGCTTCACAGTTATGGAGTATGAGAACCTAAATCAAGGCCAGATGAAGAAAGCCATTGATGATTTTGGTGCTAAACTCAGAAGCTATGAAGTTGGATTATTCTACTATGCTGGTCATGGTATTCAGTCAAAGGGATATAATTATCTTATACCTGTAGATGCTCAACTACAGTCCGAACAACAGGTCGAATATGATTGTGTTCAGGCAGACAGGATTCTTGCACTCATGGATGCAAGTGGAATAAAAGTCAATATAATTATACTTGATGCCTGTAGGAATAATCCATTTGAAAGAAGTTGGACACGCTCTGCTACGGGGAAAGGGTTGGCTTTTATGAATGCTCCAGGTGGAACATTAATTGCTTATGCCACATCCCCGGGTAGTACTGCCTCAGATGGTAGTGGAAACAATGGTCTTTATACATCTGCAATATTGGAAAGTATTAAGATTCCCAATATTACAATAATCCAAATGTTCCAAAATGTAAGAAGTATTGTTTCTCTAAAGTCCAATAAACGACAGATACCATGGGAGTCAACTTCATTGACTGGGGATTTTTATTTTAACACAGACAATGTTGCCCGTTCAGAAATTCAAAAGGAAATCCAAGTAACTCCGATAGATAAAAACTCCAAACTTGATGAAGGGGATTACATAATTGATTCTCATGATAATGAGCGATATAAAACTGTTAAAATTGGCACACAAGTATGGATGGCTGAAAACCTGAAAACAACTAAATATCGTAATGGTGATATAATTGAAACGACAAGTCCTGCAACATTGAGAATATCCGGGGAAAGTGTACCAAAATACCAATGGGCATATGATGGTAACGAGAGAAAAGTTGCGATTTATGGAAGATTATATACATGGTATGCTATAACTGACAGTCGTAATGTATGTCCCACAGGCTGGCATGTACCTAGCGATGAAGAATGGACAACACTAACAACATATCTTGGTGGGGCAAGCGTTGCAGGCTATAAACTAAAAGAAACAAGTACAACCCACTGGCAAAGTCCTAATTCGGGAGCTACAAATGTAACAGGTTTTGCAGCTCTTCCGAGTGGCTATCGAGATGGCGATGGGGCATACAGCCTCATTGGATTCTACGGTATGTGGTGGAGTTCTTCGGAGCGCTCGACAGCGAGTGCCTACCTTTGGGTCATGGGCTTCGATAACGGCGGAGTAGAAAGGAGCAGAGAAGATAGACAGAGTGGTTTCTCTGTACGCTGTTTGCGAGATTTTTAATTTATATGATATAAGAATTAGATTCTGGCCGCGAAGGTTTCTAATTTTATCAATCTATTGGTGAGACACATTTTTGCATGAATCAGACAGCGAGGCCCCTAGCAGAAATGCTAAAGGTTTTTGTCTAAAAATAAATTTGACTTTTGCTTTTTGGTAGCTTAAATTTGCTTGATAGGTAAATAGGAGGAGGTCGATTATTTTAGGTTAACCCCGGCTTTAAAAAAGTCGGGGTTTTTATTTGTATATTCTAGATATCCTTTCGAAATTTGATATGAGCAGCATTCCCTTCTTTTTGCGTTGATTAGCTCAAAGAACAGGCAGGTTTTTTTCATACGGGGAATGCCGCTTTTTTTGAATATTTTTTATCTCTTTGCATATTTGGATACAATTAAAGCTTTTCAAAGAATGTAATTCAAGCATTTATAGTTTCTAGAACAAACATACATGGATAAGGGGAGTCAACATACTTAAGGAGGGGCTACATTATTAAAAGACAAACGGATTAGTTGATTCCACCCCCTGACGAAAGCATTCTTTTTTGTTGAACTTCAATATAAAACTATAAACAAATAACGATTTAACGGATAAGCAAAAACGCATTAAAAAAGGTTTTGTGCATTCAAATGTGTATTCAAATAAAAAGGCAGTTATTTGATATTTCTATAACTGCCTCATTATCAATGTGGAGATTAGGGGAATCGAACCCCTGACCTTGTGACTGCCAGTCACACGCTCTAGCCAACTGAGCTAAACCCCCGATAAATTAAAGAACAATATATCTCACACGCACTAGCCTCCCGATAGCTATCGGGAGGAGGTAAACCCCCATAGAGCTGGTAAATGTAATAAAAAAGTTGTAAAAGTTGCAAAAGTAATGAAAGTTGAAAAGTTGAAACGTTGAAGCATTAAAAAGGCTTAGACCCCCATTTGAGGGGTTAGTGGGGGTAAAAAAGGCTAATTTGACCGCATACCGCAAACCGCATACCGATTAATTATTATGAAATCCTTAACATTATAGTTTTGGCAAAAAGCCACTATTTTGTAATTTTGCCCGACATTATAAACTCTGAATGTACGATAATCTCCGAAGATGGCTTGATATTGATGATCTGCTTTTTCAAAAGCGGAACAAAGATTATGGCGCTTATCAGCTTCGGAAACGATATAATTCTGTAGTTATTACAGGAATCATTCTGGCATCCCTTCTTGTAAGTGCAACCGTAGTACTTCCATTCATGCTTACTCCTCATTCTGATAATGTTCTGAGGGGAAACAGAAGCTATGTTCAGGTCAATATGGAAAACCTTGAACCGCCAAAAGAAGAGATTTATGTTCCTCCTTCTCCGCCGCCACCACAGGCTGTCCATGTTGAAGAAATAGTTAAATATGTTCCACCTGAGGTTGTCGATAGCATTCCGCCACTTGAAAAATCTCAGCTTTCAACTGATGAGTATATTAATCAGACAACTAAAGAAAAAGTTGATGTCACAGGAACAGGTGCTGGTGATGATCTGATGCCTGGCCAGTACGGGACTGAGACGGATGAACCGTTTTTCCTTGTGGAGGTCATGCCATCATTTAAAGGGGGAGGGCTGGAGAAATTCCGGATATGGGTCCAAAACCGGACATCTTATCCCCAGGCAGCTATAGATAAGAAGATAAGGGGGAAAGTATATCTCACCTTCATCGTAGAGAAAGATGGCTCGGTAAGCAATGTGACAGTTGTCAAAGGTGTTGATCCCTTGTTGGATGATGAAGCAGTGAAAGCCATCTCCGACTCCCCCAAATGGAAACCGGGACTCCAGAGAGGAGAACCCGTCAGAGTAAGATACTCAATTCCTCTGGATTTTAGATTCTGATATTTAATTATCAACAAGAGAAAGAGTTAAACATATTCTCAATTTCATTGTTTTTCTTATCTTTATCAACATTGAAATTAAATTAGAACTATATGAAAAGAATTGTACCCTTCATTCTAATTTTAACCATGTTCCTTGCAGGTTGTGGTTCCTCAAAGAAACAACTTCAGAAAGGAAACTATGATGCTGCTATCCAAAAGGCAGTCAAACAGCTAAGGAAAGATCCTAAAGATATCGAACAGATCGATATTCTAAATCAGGCGTATAAAGTTGCAAATGAACAGGATAATGAAAGAATACGTATGCTGAAAATGGAAGGGAAACCAAATAGCTGGGACGAGATATACCTGGTTTATAAAGGACTGAACGACAGACAATCACTCGTAAGAACAGTTACACCCCTGAATATGAACGGGAGATCTGTTGATTTTCCATATATCGATTATATGCCTGATATGGTCAACGCAAAACGCAAAGCGGCTGATTTCTACTATATGCATGGTGATGAACTAATGAAAAGTAGTACTAAAGAATCCTGCAGACAGGCATTTGCCGAATATGTACGGGCCAAGAAATATGTTGGTGATTATGAAGGGATTGATAATAAAATTCAGGATGCAAAACTCAGGGGCATGAGCAGAGTGTTTATCTCGATTCAAAATAGTTCCCTTTTTAAGTTTCCGAAAGAGTATGAAGATGACCTTCTGGCTCTCGATCTGCCACGGCTAAACTCGGAATGGGTTGAATACTATACTCAAAATCTTAATGATAATGCACAATACGATTATTATATTAATGTGAATATCAAAAACATTATGGTCAGCCCTGATCAGTCTTTTCAAAGAGATTCAGTAATAAAAAGAAGGATTGAAGATGGTTTTACTTATGTTCTTGATAAGAATGGAAATGTAATGAAGGATACACTCGGGAATGATATTAAGCAAACAAAGTATAAAAATCTTCAGTGTGCTCTTATCGAAACAGTGCAAAGAAAATCGTGCCATATTGACGGAGATGTTGATGTAATTCAGATGAATCCGAACAAAGAGCTTAAAAAAGATCCGTTAAGGGCGGAATCAAAATTTGAAAATATTTCTTCCCGTGCAATCGGCGATATACAGGCACTTAATGCAAATCAACTTGAAAGAACAAAAAGATCAATAGTGCCATTCCCGAATGATATAGAAATGGTTATCCGATGTTCGGAATCGCTGAAAAGGGCTATCAGGGAGACAATTCAAAATGACAGGAGGTTTATTTATTAGAGTATTGATTTAAGGGCTTTAAATTATAGAAACTAATACAATAAAGTTCTTTTAACCGCAAAGTGCGCTAAGAATGCGCAAAGCACGCAAAGTACAATTCATATTTTAATTCCTTTGCGTTCTTTGTTCAAAATCTTTGCGACCTTTGCGGTTAATTGTTTTCCCAGATTATATAAATCAAGAACTATAAAGATTGCAGTACTGGGTAAACTAGGATGATTTTTAAGGATGTGAATATGATTGAAACAAATAAACCCCGGGAAAGGGCAATTCTTATTGGGGTTTTATATCATGGGCAGGATGAAAGTGAAGTTGAAGACTTCCTCGAGGAACTCTCATTCCTGACTGAGACTGCAGGAGCAGATCCGGTGAAACGTTTTATGCAAAAACTCGATGTTCCAAACCCCAGGACTTTTATTGGTTCCGGCAAAATTCAGGAACTCGCATCATTTATAGGCGAAAACAAAATCGATATTGCAATTTTTGATGATGAGCTTACGCCAAGCCAGCTAAGAAACATTGAGGAGGCTCTTGGCTGTCGAATTCTAGACAGAACAAACCTTATTCTTGATATTTTTGCACATCGGGCACGCACATCACACGCCCGGACTCAGGTTGAGCTTGCCCAGTATCAGTATCTTCTTCCCCGACTGGCAGGTATGTGGACACATCTTGAAAGGCAAAGAGGAGGTATCGGATTAAGAGGACCGGGAGAAACAGAGATCGAGACTGACAGGAGAGTTATCCGGGATAGGATTTCGTTGCTTAAAGATCAGCTTAAAAAAATTGATACCCAGATGACTACCCAGAGAAAAAACCGTGGAAAGATGACCAGGGTTTCGCTCGTTGGTTATACAAATGTGGGAAAGTCAACTATTATGAATCTGCTGAGCAAATCAGATGTTTTTGCTGAAAATAAACTTTTTGCAACGCTGGATACTACAGTGCGAAAAGTTGTAATCGGCAACCTCCCGTTTTTACTTTCTGATACTGTGGGATTCATCCGCAAACTGCCGACCGATCTGATTGAGTCATTCAAATCAACCCTCGATGAGGTAAGAGAATCAGATCTGCTTGTGCACATAGTTGATATCTCTCATCCTGCCTTTGAAGAACAGATCAAGGTGGTCAATAATACTCTTAAAGATCTGGGAGTATCAGAAAAACCACTGATAATAGTTTTTAATAAGATCGATGCATTCACTTATACTGTCAAAGATGAAGATGATCTTACCCCTGTGTTAAAAGATAACTATTCCTTATCTGATCTTAAAAAGACCTGGATGTCTTCAGATAAACACCACCTGACAGTTTTTATTTCAGCAAAAACAAAAGAAAACATAGAAGAGCTAAGAAACCTTCTTTATGAAGAGGTAAAGAAAATTCATGTAAAGAAGTATCCTTTTAATGATTTTCTATTTGAGTAAACCCCCCTGCCCCCCTAAAGGGGGGTTAATCCTCATTATTTACGCATATTTTTCTAAATGATCGGAAATTATCCCCCCTTTAGGGGGGTTGGGGGGCAAAAAACAAAGGAGGATATAGGGTCAATAAAGTTTGTTAGCCGCCATATATTCAGCAATCTGAATCGCGTTAGTAGCAGCTCCTTTTCGAATGTTATCTGATACGATCCAGAGATTCAGACATTTCTCTTTCGACAGATCCCTCCTGATCCTTCCGACAAAAACCTCATCCCTGTTATGGGCAAGTATTGGCATAGGATATTTGCTCTCTGCCGGATTATCATATACAACAACACCCGGGAAATGACTTAATAATTGAACTACATCTTTAATATCAAAATCCTTTTCAAATTCAATGTTAACAGCTTCTGAATGCCCTCCGACGACTGGGACCCTTACTACTGTGGCAGTCACCATTATTGTCTGATCTTCAAGTATTTTACGCGTTTCGTCAAGCAATTTCTGCTCTTCCGTTGTATATCCGTCGGATTGAAAAGTTCCCCCATGTGGGAAGCAGTTTTTGTCAATCTGATGCGCATAGGCCATCTCTCCCTTTATTCCGGCTCTTTCGTTCTCCATCTGGGTAACTGCTTTTACACCTGTACCTGTCACCGATTGATATGTAGCAACGACCAGGCGTTTGATTTTATACTTTCTATGCAGAGGAGCCAATGCCATTACCATCTGAATTGTTGAACAGTTTGGATTGGCAATTATCCTGTCGCCCTTTTTTATAACATGACTGTTTATCTCAGGAACAATCAACGGAATATTTTTATCCATACGCCAGTATGAGGAATTGTCAATAACAACAGTCCCGTTTTTTGCAAAAACCGGAGCCCAATCCCGTGAAGTTGATGCCCCGGCTGAAAAAATGGCAAATTCCGGCCTTGCTTCAACAGCCTCCATGATACTTACTACCTTGACGGGCTTCCCTTTAAAAACGACCTCTTTACCAACCGATCTCTCTGAAGCAGCAGGCAATAATTGTGATACGGGGAAGTTTCTCTCCTCTAATACTTTCATCATTGTCCTGCCAACCAGTCCTGTGGCTCCTACAACAGCAGTTTTCATATTTATTTTTTTGGAATGGATTAAGTTATTGTTTAAATTTACTGTGACATTAAAACCGTCAAAATTAGCTTTTTTTTCAATTAGTCCCGCTGCATGAAAAAAGTTATTTTGCTGGCTTTATTAATACCGTTACCGGCATTTGGCCAGATCGTCGAAAACTTTGAATCGGATAGCATAGCCAACTGGGTTCAAAGTACTGAAGGGCATTGGAAAGCTGACACAACAGCAAGCCTTTCAGGGAGATTTTCATTACATCATATATTCGATAATCCTGATGCCGGGATTGACCAGATCGGAATCCGGGTTAATAACCTGCATCCGTCACAGGGAATTACCAGATGGTCATTTCTTGTGAGGCATGGATATGATCCTTCATCTTTAAATAACTGGTCGGTATTTCTTATGTCCGATAACGGTCCCGGAAGCATGTCACCGGATGGCGGGCAAAATGGATATGCAACAGGTGTCAATCTTACAGGATCAGATGATACTCTCCGCCTCTGGAAAGTCAAAGGCAATCTGATTACTACTATAATAAATTGCAGGATAAACTGGCAGACAGATATCGGGATTGCCACTGCAGTAAAAATAACTGTCGAAAGAATGCAGGATGGAAATTGGACAGTTGCTGTCAGCAGGACTGATGGAACTTTTATCGGAACAAATTCTGGTACTGATAATGAGCTATTCAGTTGGGAATGGTTTGGAGTGTATTACAGATACTCTTCAACGCGTGACAGACTTCTCTGGCTGGATGATATAAATATCGAAGGGACTTTTTACGAAGATGCTGAAGCTCCTGTTATTACAAGATGTGAACCCTCAGGTAAAAAATCGTTGGAAATAATCCTCGATGAAGAGCCTGACTATGGAGTAATGGTACCGGAAAATATTTCATTGAATGCTGAAGAATACAAGCCAGTATCCATAGTAAAGATAAATAGTCTGATGTACCATATTGAATTTGCAAATGAGTTCATTAATAAATCTATAAATAGCCTGATTCTCAATAAAATATGTGATGTAACAGGAAATTGTTCTCCAAATATAAAGATAGAATTCACTCCTGTATGGGCAGCAGCTGGAGATGTCGTCATATCAGAAATAATGGCTGATCCTTTGCCGGAAGTCTCGTTACCCGGCAATGAATATATTGAAATAACGAACACCACCAAATATCCATTTAATCTAAAGAACTGGAGACTTTTAACAACCGGTCAAAACACTATTTTCCCTGAGACAAGTATTGCTCCTTCAGGTATAATTATTCTATCTGCATCGCAGGATACTTTGCTTTTTAGAAGATTTGGAAGAGTTATCGGTATGAAACAATTTCCTTCTCTTACTGATGCCGGAAGGATCGTGTACGTCTCCGATAGTACGGGCACTTTAATTCATGGTGTGGAATATTCTTCGGACTGGTACAGAGATGATTTAAAATCGAAGGGAGGATGGTCGCTTGAAATGATAGATCCCAGGTTCCCGTTTTACTACCGGGACAACTGGAAAGCTTCAGAATCGAAAAAAGGAGGTACGCCGGGCCTGGTCAATTCAGTATCAGAAAGTAACCCGGATATTTCATTTTATGGAATTCAGAATGTTTTTCCCGATGACAGTGCCACAATTCACATCAGTTTTTCAGAACCCGTATTTAATCTTCAGGATAAGACAGGAAATATTAAAATTGGAAATAAGAGAATAACTGATGTTTATCCCGCAGACCCGCTTTTTCGTGAATTCACTGTTAAACTGGCAGATCCTCTTCAGAGATCAGAAATTTATCAGCTGGAGATTTCAGATGACATTTTAGATTTTGCAGGAAACCATATGCAAAAATGTGATTATAAATTTGGCCTTGCCGAGCCGGCGGGACCGGGAGATATTCTTTTTAACGAGTTTCTTTTTAATCCACTGCCGGGTGACCCCGATTTCCTGGAATTTTATAACTGTTCGGAGAAAGTTATTGATGCTTCAAGGGTACAGGTGATTTCTATAAATGATGCTTCCGGTGACAAGTCAGAAACAGTACTACTCTCAGATGAAGAAAGATGTATACTACCTGGAGAATATTATGCTATTACGACAGACACAAAAAGGATTTTAGATCGATATTACTCAACAGATCCTGATCATCTATTTGAATCCGGATCTCTTCCATCAATGCCTGATGATAAAGGGCATCTGATCTTGTACAACAGGGAACTGGATATGATAGATGAGTTAGTCTATAATGATGACATGCACTATTCACTTCTGTCGACTCATGAAGGTGTTTCACTTGAAAAAACTGATCCCCGGGATAAATCTGAAGAGATTGACAAATGGCATTCTGCAACGGAAAGTTCCGGATGGGGAACACCGGGGGCACCAAACTCGATGTTTATCGAAATGCCTTCAGCCTCTGATAAAGTGGTTCTTTCATCATCTAAAATAACTCCGGATAATGATGGTAATGAAGATTTTCTTACAATCAGAATGAATCTTAAAGGGAATGGGAATGTTGTTTCAGTGATAGTTTTTGATGAAGCAGGAAATTATGTGAGGAAGATCGCAATAAATCTTTATGCCGGATCAGAAGCATCAGTTATCTGGGATGGAACTGGGGATGATGGCTCGCTTGTCAAGACCGGAATATATATCATGCTTATCACTCTTTATGACGATACCGGCAAAACAAAACAGTGGAAAAAAGTTTGTACCGTAATAAGAAATTAGAGGCTAATAAGGTTAAGGCTAAGGTTAAGGCTAAGATGAACTCAACCTCAGCCTCAACCTCAACCTCAGCCCCTTTGTGGTAAAAAAAAAGTTATAGAGACGAAATCATTTCTGTCATAATTGTTGTCATCCTCGATTCGGTTTTAGCGGCCTCATTCTGAACAGATTCGTGCGTTGTGTACACTATTTTCCCTTCAACACCCAGATCGGTAATAACACTGACTGCAAAACAGGGAAGATTCATGTGACGTGCTACGATAACCTCAGGAGTTGTTGACATCCCGACAGCATCTGCACCGATTATCCTGAAGTATTTGTATTCGGCAGGAGTTTCAAAAGTAGGACCGCCTGTAGCTAAATAAACACCTTTATGAATTCTAATATTATTCTCTTCTGCAATAATTAATGCTTTATTTACGAGGTACTTATCGTATGCTTCTCCCATATCAGGGAACCTGGTACCTATTCTTTCGTCATTCGGTCCAATCAATGGATTTGGTAAAAGATTTATATGATCAGTAATTATCATTATATCTCCAATCTGAAAGGAAGGATTGACTCCCCCGGCTGCATTGGAAAGAAACAGGCATTTAATACCAAGGTATTTCAGGACTCTGACCGGCAATGCTACTTTTTCAGCGCCATAACCCTCATAATAGTGGAATCTTCCTTTCATTGCAACAATCTTCTTGCCGCCAAACTCTCCATAGATTAGTTTTCCTGCATGACCTTCAACAGTTGAGATCGGGAAATTTGGGATATCTTTATAATCTATTTCAATACGCTTATCAATTTTAGCAGTAAGTTCACCCAGCCCGGTCCCCAGGATTATACCAGCGTCAGGATCAATAATCCCTTTTTCCCTCAGAAACTCTGTTGTTTCGATGATTTTTTCTAACATAGTTAATTATCAGATTATCAAACTCATCTTTATCTTCATTCAAAAAATGTATCCCAACTGGAATGTAAAAAAATGCTGATCTGATTGGTTCTGCAATATTAGTAAATTCCCTCAGTCTGACTGCATCTTTTTCTGTTGTAAACAGATACCTGTGGGCTGAATTCAGATTATTATAAGCAGAAGAAAAACTGAGAAGGTCTTTTTCATTAAAACTATGATGATCAGGGAATGAGAGATGAATTATCTCATTGTAACTCTTTTCAAGATACTCTTTCAGAGGTAGCGGATTAGCTATTCCTGTTATAAGAACAATTCCGCAACCGGCACATTCTGAAAAATCAATTAGCGTTCCTTCGAGGCAATTCTCAAAAACGGGAACAGGAGGTTTATATCTGAATGTTGTAAAATAGAGATTCTGATAAGGCGATTTGTCTATTTCTTTTACAATCAGTCTTCTTTGGATCGGTGATATATTTTCCGGGGATTTGGTGATGAGTATCATATCGGCTCTTCTCATATTCCCTTTGCTTTCTCTCAGATTGCCATAAGGAAGCATGTGATCTTTGAAAAAAAGTCTTTCAAAATCGGAAAGGAGAATCGAAAAACCAGGAGTTATCCTTCTATGCTGGAAACCATCGTCCAGAATAATCACCTCGGTCTCAGGATATTCCATTAGAATCCTGTTTACACCCTCAATACGGTTTCTGTCAACTGTTACCAGCACATCAGGGAAATTACGGAATATCTGAATGGGTTCATCCCCAATTTCACTTACAAGCGCTGATGATGAAGCAATTCTGAAGTCGCGGGTCTTTCTTTTGTAACCCCTGCTCAGGGTTGCTACCTTAAAGTTTTCCCTGAGCAATCCTGCAATGTATTCAGTATGCGGGGTTTTGCCTGTACCGCCGACAGTAATATTTCCTACGCAAATAACAGGGAAAGGGAACTCCACTGAGGGAAGAATTTCCGCATCGTACAAAAAATTTCTGAAAGCGGTTATCAATCCATATATGAGGGAAAGTGGATAGAGAAGTATGTTTTTATTGTGTTTCATGTTCTATTTAATTCAGTTCCGGCTGTTTTACCCCCCATCCCCCCTGAAGGGGGGCTAATACTCTATAACCTAGCGAAATTCTACTAAGCGTCAGAGTATTATCTCCCCCTTGGGGGAGATGTCAGCGAAGCTGACAGAGGGGTTTTTCTCCCTGAAGCAGACCTGCCAAGGGCTAAAACTCCAGGCACTCTAAACTCCCTGCCTACCGGCAGGCAGGTAGTTCACTCCAAACTTCTTATCTTAATGTATATCAATAAAATATGGAAGCCTTGCCTGTATTCCTGTCATATCTTTGATTTCCTGGACCATATTATAGTATTTTACCGATTCTCCAAGTTCGTTTTTCAGAATACTCATTCTTACCTCTCCGCTAAGCTGGGAAAGAATTCTCGTATATGGATCCTCAAGTGCAGGCAATTCTCTTATTGAAAAGGATTCAATGCCAGCTAGTTTTGCAGCGCCTTTAATTGCATCTTTAAGTCCGCCTATTTCGTCCACAAGACCAATTTTCAGCGAACTGGTTCCGCTCCAAACCCTTCCCTGTCCGATGCTGTCGACCGATACCTTACTCATCTTTCGTCCTGAAGCTACTTTACTTATAAAATCGCTGTAGATTTTTTCAATGCTCACTTGCATTAAATCTTTCTCATAGGATTTCATTGGCCTGAAAATTGAAGGGAAATCTGAATTTTTATTTGTATTTACAATTTCAGTTGTCAATCCGAGTTTCTCCTCCAAAAGCTTGCCAGCATTTGGTATCAGGCCGAAGACACCGATTGACCCTGAAATAGTCATAGGATCAGCATAGATCTTTGTTCCGGGAGCAGAGATGTAATATCCTCCCGAGGCGGCATAATTCCCCATTGATATTACTACCGGTTTTACTTTGGCTGCAAGATCGATTTCCCGCCAGATTATATCTGCTGCTGTTGCACTGCCACCAGGGGAATTGACTCTCAGAACGATTGCTTTAACGGAAGTATCGAGCCTTACCTTTCTGATAGCATCGGCATAATAATTTCCTCCTATATTGTTATCGTTACCTTTCCCTGTAACAATAGTTCCCGATGCATAAACTACAGCTATTTTGTTTTTTACAGAGTAAGTCGTCTTAAGATCAGGGACTTTACTGTATTTGGTCATAGATATCAGGTTAAGATCTTTATTTTTGCTAATTCCGGACATGAATTTAAGAGTGTCTATTAATTCATCACGGTACATCAGCCTATCAACCAGTTTAGTTTCAAGGGCTCTGGATGCAAGATTGCCTTCAAGATTATCAGCGAGCCTGTTAAGTTGTTCAGCAGGTATATTTCTTGATTTCGATATGTCTGCAATAACCTGATTCCATAATGAGCCGGCATAATCTTTAATCTGGGTCTTGTTTTCCTCACTCAGCTTATCAAGAATAAATGGTTCTACAGCGCCTTTGAATTTTCCGTGCCGGGTCACCTGGACTTCGACACCGAGTTTCTCAAGAGCTTTTTTAAAGAACATTACTTCACTGCTCAGACCCTTGAAATCGACCATCGATCCGGGGTTAATATAAATCTTGTCAGCTGCAGTAGCCAGATAATAACACTCCTGAGTCAGGATATAATCTGAATAAGAGATGACGAACTTTCCATTTTCCCTGAATTTCAGGAGAGCGTTCCTGATCTCTTCAGTTGTTGCCCATCCGGAAGGAAGAAGCCCGGTTTCTATCAGAATACCCTTGATCTTGCTGTCATTTGAGGCTTTTTCAATGTTATAAAGAATTTCATTAAGTCCTGGAGCCGGAGAAAACGTCAGATTTAACAGGTCAACTCCGGAAAGCGGATTCTGATCTCCCCTGTCGGGAATCGTTACACCTGCTTTTAATACCAGAATTGAATTATTACTTATTGAAACGGGTTTGTTACCCGATGAAACAATAGCGCTCAAACTTGCAAGCATCACAATGAAGAAAAGAAAAGAAGCGATTATTATGCCTGTTATTGTCGCCAGAGTGTATTTAAGAAAGCTTTTCATCTTCTAAATGAATTAATGGAATGAATTTTAAATATATAAAAAACAAAATGAATTTGTAAAGGTATACATATTTAATACTTTTGATATCAGATTGGTTTGATAATGAAGATTGTATTTCTTGGCATCGGAACAAACCTTGGAGAAAGGGAAAGCAATCTTGAACAGGCTGTTACAAGAATAGAGGAATACATTGGACCGGTTTTAATATCTTCTTCAGTCTACGAGACTGAGCCGTGGGGATTTCAGGCAACAGATGAATTTCTAAATCTGGTTGTGAAGGTTGAAACAGAACTGACTCCTTCTGGATTATTGGGAAGAATTCTGATGATAGAATCTTTGTTAGGTCGAGTCAGATGCCAGAAGCAATACTCATCAAGACTGATTGATATTGATATACTCTTTTATGAGGGGATGGTTATAGATGAGGGAAGTTTAAAAATCCCACATCCGTTATTGTATAAACGGAAATTTGTTTTGGTTCCTCTGTGTGAAATTGCACCTGAGTTGATTCATCCAGTTCTGAAAAAATCTATTGGTGATTTGCTGGAAATTTGTGGCGACACCAGTAATGTAAAAAGGTACAAATAAAATAATCGTTTCTTAACCTGGAAACCCCCTTTGCATTTCCCCCCAAGGGGGGAAAAATCCTCATTGTTTTAGTGTAATTCCGTTAAACACCAGAGTATTAACGCCCCTTTAGGGGAGATACCGCGAAGCGGCAGAGGGGTTCATATTTTACAGCATCCCATTATCAGCAAAACTATAATAATCCTTGTCGGAGATTATAAGATGATCGAGAAGCTGAATGTCCATCAGATTGCCTGCCTCTTTTATTTTCTGGGTTATTTTTGAATCAGATTCACTCGGATTAAGATTTCCAGAAGGATGATTATGGCATACGATGATCCCTGAAGCAAGATATTCGATAGCTTTTTTCATCACTATACGTACATCTGTAACAGTGCCACTGATACCACCCTGACTCAGTTTCATCCTGTTAATCACTTTATTTGATCTGTTCAGGAACAAGATCCAGAACTCTTCATGAAGCAGGTCGGAGAGTAGAGGTTGAAAAATATCTGCAACATCTTTTGAACTCCTGATTTGAGGAACATCCTGAGCTTCAGCCAGTTTGCGTCTCCGACCAAGCTCAAGGGAGGCTGCAATTGTTACAGCTCTTGCTGTGCCAATGCCTCGTATCTTCTTCAGATCGGTTATTGTAAGTTTGCCAAGGCTGTTCAGATTATTGTCCACAATACCCAATAATTCGCGGCCAAGATCAACAGCCGATTTGTTCTTTGTTCCGGAACTTATGAGGATTGCCAGCAGCTCGGCATCACTCAGACTCGCAGTGCCTTTCTGTATAAGCTTTTCCCTGGGTCTGTCTTCAACAGCCCAGTCAGTAATTTTAAGTGACATCCAGCAACGTTTTGAAATGCATATGCAAGGTACATAAAAAAGACCGTACCATAATGATACAGCCTCCGAATTATTTTATAATAGGTTATTATAAGCTGCTTACATGCTTAACAATAGAGGACTTCAGGTTTGCGGCTTTTTTCTTGTGAATAATATTCTTCTTAGCCAGTCTGTCGAGCATAGAGGTTAATTTTGGAATAAGGACCTGAGCCTCTTCCTTATTGCTTGTCCCACGAAGTACCTTCAGAGCATTACGCGTTGTTTTTGCATAATATTTGTTATTCTCTTTTCTGACATCGATCTGCCTGATCCTTTTTTCTGATGATTTATGATTTGCCATGTATATATGAATTATCTTCTAACTGTAAAAATTGTAGTCCATAGGGGAATCGAACCCCTGTTACCAGGATGAAAACCTGACGTCCTAGCCACTAGACGAATGGACCGTACAAAGAACTTTAAAATGCGGATGCAAAGAAAGGTTGTTTTTTTCGAACTGCAAAATATTTTAACCTAAAAAAATGTCTGATTAAAAAGGTTCTGGCGATCAATCAACCTTTTAATAACGATGAAGTGTAATCTCATCCTACACATCGCAAATCAGAATGCATTTACGCAGCGATTCAATTTTATCTTTCTGAGAAGGAACAAATTCCTGTCCAACGAATCCTTTGTATCCCGTTTTTAAAATGCCCCTCATTATTGCCGGATAATAGAGCTCCTGCGTCTCATCAAGTTCATTTCTTCCCGGAACTCCTCCAGTATGAAAATGTCCGATATACTGGCTATATTTTGTAATTGTGTCAATAATATTCCCTTCCATTATCTGCATGTGGTAAATATCATATAGCAGCTTAAATCTCTGTGATCCAACCATCTCGCATAGTCCGGCGCCCCATGATGTTTTATCGCACTGATAGTCTTTATGCCCATAACTATTAAGAAGTTCCATGATAATTGTAACGCCGTATTTTTCAGCTGTTGGCATGAGCTTACGCAACCCTTTCGCACAGTTTATCATTCCTTCATTATTATCCTGTCCTTCGCGGTTACCTGAAAAACAGATCAGGTTTGGGACACCTGCTGCTGCTGCTTTGGGAATCATGTTCTCAAAATCCGTTATCAGCTTCTCATGATTTTCGATACGGTTAAATCCTTTGGGAATACCCCAGTCGGTAGCATATCCTACTGCGCATCTGAGCCCGGCGTTTTTAACAACTGCCCAGTCTTTTTCGCCAAGTAATTCAATAGATTCAATTCCCATCTCCTTGCATGCCTTTGCCAGATCCTCAAGCGGAATATCACTATAGCACCATTGGCTGACTGAATGATGGATATTACCTTTCAGCCGTGCGGCTTCCTCTCTTACACCGCCAAAAACACTGTTTAGTGGGGTTGCTGCGGTCACCACTGCTGCCCCTGCGATACGTCCTATCATTTTTCTTCTGTTCATGGTTTATAATATTTGAGAGATTCAGTTTAAAAGTAGTAATTATTTTCTCTCCTCATTCTATTTTCTTCATAGCCCAATAACCTATATATTTGTGTCAGCTATATGAACGCAGGGTGATTTTATGCAAATACCTTCACGACACGATTACAGAGGCGGACATACCATTGAACTGCTTAGAAGCGGGGAAAATTTTTTTGCTGCATGTGAAAAGACTATTGATGAAGCAAAAGAATATATCCATTTCCAAACCTATATAGTCGATGATGATATGACAGGCCGACGTATTGTGGACGCGCTTATCAGAGCCGCAGAAAGGGGGATCAGAGTCTATTTCCTTCTTGATGCATACGGTGGCAACAGCTTTTCCAAAGACCTGATAAACAAGGTTGAAAAAGCAGGGATTCTTTTCAGATTGTTTTCTCCGCAGTTAATAACAAAAGGGTTTCAATTCAGTCTCAGGCTTCATCATAAGGTTCTGCTGACCGATGGTGACACGGCCATTATTGGAGGAATGAACATTGCCGACCGGTACCATGGCAAGCAGGGTCTGAAAGAATGGCTCGATTTCGCCATTCTGATTAAAGGTCCGGAATGCGTGCATGTTCTTTTTATTCTTAAAAGGCTATGGAACAGAGCTTTTATCTCAAGGAAGGAGCGGTCGCGAGAGACTATGCACAATCCCATGCAATATGCTGATAATGTAAAAGTGAAAGTTATCCAGAACAACTGGTACAGAAACAAGATTGAGATATTGAAGAGCTATCGTTCAGCCCTGAAACATGCACAAAACCGGATGACAATTTTTGCCAGTTATTTTTTACCCGGACGAAATGAACGCAGGCTGCTGAGGAATGCAAGCCGTCGCGGAGTAGATATTAAAATAGTTCTTTCGGCCGAATCGGATGAGCCGGTTTTCAAAAGGGCAACAAACTTTCTTTATGATTTTATTCTTCGGAATAACATAACTATTTATGAATACCTGCCATCAAATCTGCATGCTAAAGTAGCAACTGTTGATGGCAAATGGAGCACAATCGGCAGTTATAACTTGAACCATCTCAGCGATTACGGCAGCGTAGAAATGAACGCAGATATACTTGATAACCAGTTTGCCGAAAAGTTTGAGGGACTTCTTCAGGAGATAATTGAAAAAAATTGCCGCCAGGTGACTTTTGAAGAGTATATCCGCCGTAAAACATGGCTCTTCCAGCTGACCGACTGGTTTTCATACCAGATGATCAGGATCATGATGAGACTCATGTTTGCGCTTGCCGCAAAAAGATCAAAACCTGTCTAGAACTGATGAAATCCCATTGATACAAACTCCAGTACCTTTGGTAGTGATTCCCTCCAGTAAGTCCAGTTATGGGCACCATCGCGGATTCTGAACTCATGAGGTATTTCTTTCTGGCGCATAGCAATATGAACCAGACAATTGCCTTCATAAAGGAAATCATCATCACCACAATCGATATACCATCTTACCGCTTTTTTCTGATCATCAGGCATATTCTGTATAAGGCTCAAAACGCTGTAACGCTTAAAATATGCCTCTTTGTCAGCATCAGTGATTCCCTCGACACCCTGCCAAAGCTTGTAATTTTTCAAATCATCAATATTCTTTGGTCCGGTCGCCGCACTTAAGGGACAGGCTGCTGAAAACAATTCGGGA
Source organism: Bacteroidales bacterium (assembly GCA_050014255.1). Classification (GTDB taxonomy): domain Bacteria; phylum Bacteroidota; class Bacteroidia; order Bacteroidales; family VadinHA17; genus LD21. Next base: position 40,471 of record JBEKDR010000015.1, read on the forward strand.
TGATGAAGAGCATAAATGAATGTTCCTTCACCTCCCATTGATAAGCCGGCAATTGCTCTGTATCTTTTATCGGCCTTTATTCTATACTCTTTTTCAATAAAAGGCATGAATTCCTGGAAGAAAAAATCCTCGTACCTCCATTCTCCCTTTACATCATTTACATAGCCGCGCTTTCCGGTATTGGCATCCGGCATTACAATTATCATTGCGGTTGCAGTTCCTGATTTTATTGCTTCATCGGCTATTGTCAGAACTTCCCCGAATTGTACCCATCCTGTCTGATCATCACCAGCTCCATGCAAGAGGTAAAGGACTGGATAACTACGTTGTGAAGTTTCATAATCAGGAGGGAGATATATAGCATATTTCCGGTCCATTTTTAATATTTTACTGGGGACGGTAAGATCATCTTTAACCTTCCCGGTCTGACCATACATACAAAAAGCAAATGCTATTAGTAAAAAGGTTGACAAAAATTTCTTCATGATTTATCAATTTTTTGTGGTTGGCTATTATATTAAGGTAATTTATTAATAATAAAGGAAATACTACGGGTTTTCAGTTTTTTTCATCTTCACTGAAACGTACATTCAAATCTTTTACCGAAGCAATACTTTCCATTAATTCGGGCAGATAGTCTGTGGATGCAATAAAGGTCCATAAGTATGCAACTACAGCATAAATTCTTCCGGTTGTAAATTTATCAACATCAACGCATATAAACAGTACAGCTACGAAAATGACTACAAGCAAAACTTTGACTGAACCGTAACCAAACGCGTTCCATTTGGCAATCCTGGTTTTAGGAGATATTGTATTGAGATAAAACTGACTGATCTTTGAAGTGTCTCTGTTCTCAATCAGATGAAACAGTTCTTCCTGGTTATCGTGGATATCTTTTTGGAGCAGTGTGACTTTTTTCCGGTTAAGATTATTTATAAAAGCAATAGGGATAATAACTGCAAGACAGACCAGGGCAATTCTGTAATCATAAAAGAATATAGCGATTATTGCACCGGCTGTAGCAGTCAATTGCCACATAACTTCAGGTAAACGATCTTTAAAAAAGGTGATATATTCTTTTACAAGTTCTGCTCTGACAAGCATTTTGGAAAACTGATCTTCGCGGCATTTTGATTCTATGACTACCTCTGTGGCAATACTTGCATACATTTTAGAATAGATACTGCCATTAAAAAGCCTGTGAAGAGTTCCTCCGACAACATTTATTAAATAAACAAATATCCAGATAATAAGAGGGGTAAAATAATCTGTCTTTTCGTGGTCATAAAAGTGATCAATAAGTGAATCCAGTAATTTCCCGAAGAATGTCGGTTCAATTATAAACGACACATTTTCAACAAGAACAAAAAGAAGTATTAACGCTATGGGATATTTATGTTTTAATATTATTTCTTTAAAAGTCATTTGTATCTGTCTTTAGAATATTGGTGGCTAAATTTAGGCAAATAAGTGTTCATTAACAATGACAGACATCTTCTAGTTGACATTCGTGTTTCCCTTGTACAACTTTTTGTGTGCAGATGGCAATTCTTAAATTACTGTACAATAGTATGATGTAGTAAATTGTAGATTCATGAAATTTGTCTAATTTTAATATTCATTAATAATCTGCATATGAGAAAAATATTATTCATTATGGCCATCAGCCTGAGTATAATGAGCTGTAGCAGAAATAAAAAAGTGGACGGCGTTTATCGCTATTACATGGGGAAAGTTCAAAACTATGATATCTGGATTATAGATGGAAACCAGGTAAGACTGAAAATTTTCAGCTCGTTCCTTTACGGCGGAAATGAACAGCGGTACCCGTTTAATCCAAAAGGAGAAATTTGGATCGATAATGCTATATCATGTGAAGAATACTACCTTACGCTGGCTCATGAGTTAAATGAACGTCATCTGATGGCGAAATTCGGATGGCAATATATTACTGCCCACGATTCGTCACTATCACTTGAACAGACTATCCGGCATTCAAATTTGGAGATATGCCTGGCGCATGAAGCTTCTCTGAAAAAAGTTGTGGCGACAGATTACGACAACATAAAGGAAATTAAAAGCCTTCCGGACAGTATTCAGATTCAGAACATATATCGAATTCCGATGGGGAAACGGGAAGGAATTGATATATGGATCGTGGATGGCTATATGGTGCGCAAAAACATTTATCCTGATTTTGGTTTCAGCGGCAACGACCTGTCATATCATTTTATACCGCCAAAAGAGATTTGGATTGATGGTCAGGTCACATGCGAAGAAACAGAATATTCAATAGCAACTGAGCTGATGGAAAGGAAATTGCTTGAGAAGGGAAAATCTTATGATGATGCTTACAGTGATGCGATTGACATGACTACAAAGCTGCGTGAGGATATGGTGCAACTTGCAAAATCTCATTTCAGGATTGCAATCCCCGATTCCATAACTATGTTCGCCGGGACTATTGACCCTAACGAAAAATAGTCTTCCCGGAAATTGAATGCAGGTCTTTCTAAAATTAATACATGCAACAAAAATCCATAGAAAGGTGTTTTATGGATAAAGAAAATATGACAATATATCTTTTTAATATTGCCAATTTCAAGGTCGATGGTGGTGCAATGTTCGGGGTAGTACCCAAAGCGCTCTGGTCGCGTGTTTATTCATCGGATGAAAATAACCTCATTAATCTTACCTTGAGGTCACTGGTGGTTGAAACTTCGGGCCATGTAATTCTGGTTGACACAGGATGGGGAGATAAGCAGGACGAAAAATTCTTCCGTCATGTAAATCTTCATGGGGGAGAAGGATTAATACAAGGACTTAAAAACAGAGGCTACAGGCCGGAGGATATTACCGATGTTTTCCTTACACATCTGCATGCCGATCATTGCGGGGGAGGAGTAAAGAAAAAAAAGGGAGGTCATAACTATGAACTGACCTTCCCGGGAGCAACCTATCATGTCAGTCGTACGCAATGGGAATGGGCTGCAAAAAATAATCTGCGTGAAGCTGATTCATTTCTTGAGGAAAATATATTGCCCATAGGAAAGAGCGGCCATCTTAAACTTGTGGAGAAAGAAGGAGAATTATTCCCCGGTTTTTCGATAATGATTTGTTATGGGCACACTCCCGGACTGATGATCCCTTTGATTAAATATATGGATAAAACACTCGTCTATACGGGAGATCTTATTCCTACAGTTGCACATATTCCGCTTGTCTGGAATATGAGTTACGATATCGAGTCGCTTAAGACAATAGAAGAAAAGAGGAAGCTTCTGTATGAAGCTCTCCCAGGCGGATACATTTTAGTTTTTCAGCATGATGAACACATTGAATGCTGCAATCTTGAAATGACTCCAAAAGGGATAAGAGCCAAAGAAAAATTTGAATTCAAAAACATTTCCTCATAATTGTTAATTAATTAACACAAGAATTATGGCAGAATTTATTTACGAGAAACCTTTTCAGATCGAGAGGGACTCCACTACCTACAGACTGCTGACAAAGAAGTATGTTAAAGTAATTAAAGAACGGGGCAGGAAGATCCTTGAAGTGGATCCAAAAGGTCTGGAAGTACTTGCCAAAGAAGCTGTTTCCGATCTTTCTTTTTACCTCAGAACATCGCACCTTGAAAAACTTGCTGCAATCCTAGACGATCCGGAAGCAACGGATAATGACCGTTTTGTTGCCTATATGATGCTTCGCAATACCGTGATTTCATCAAAAGAAGATCTGCCATGGTGTCAGGATACCGGAACTGCAATAGTAATAGGTAAAAAGGGAGAGGATGTCCATACCGGAGGCAATGATGCTGAATACCTTTCAAAAGGGATATTTGAAACCTTTAAGAACAAGAATTTAAGATATTCGCAGGTAGTCCCGTTTTCAATGTTCGAAGAGAAAAATACAGGGACAAATCTCCCGGCCCAGATAGATATTTATTCTACCGGAGGCAGTTCCTACGAGTTTCTTTTTATAACAAAGGGAGGTGGCTCTGCTAATAAAACATTCCTGTACCAGCAGAGCAAGTCGTTGCTAAATGAAGAATCTCTCATTAAATTTGTAAAGGAGAAGATAAAAGATCTGGGCACTTCAGCCTGTCCACCTTATCATCTGGCACTTGTCATCGGCGGGACTTCCGCTGAAGCTACTCTTAAAGCAGTCAAAGAGGCTTCTGCCGGTTATCTCGACCAGCTTCCTCTGACAGGTAATGCATCAGGCCGTGCATTCCGCGATATTGAGTGGGAAAAGAAAATTGAAAAAATATGCCATGAATACGGTGTCGGCGCTCAATTCGGAGGTAAATATTTTGTTCATGACGTAAGGGTTATCAGATTACCGCGACATGCAGCTTCGTGCCCTGTAGGCCTTGGTGTAAGCTGCAGTGCCGACAGAAATATTAAAGCGCACATAACGGAAAAAGGTATCTTCATTGAAGAACTTGAGAAGAATCCTGCACGTTTTATGCCGGCAAAAGCACCGGAGCTGGAAAAACCTGTAGAAATCAATCTTGATCATCCTATGAATGAAGTTCTTGCCGAACTGACGAAATACCCTGTAAAGACCAGATTGAATCTCACGGGCACCCTGATCGTCGCAAGGGATATCGCACATGCAGTGATTAAAAAGATGCTGGATGAAGGCAAACCAATGCCTGAATATTTTAAAAATCACCCTGTTTATTACGCAGGACCGGCCAAGACACCCGAAGGTATGCCTTCGGGGAGTTTTGGACCTACTACAGCCGGCCGGATGGATTCTTATGTAGATCTCTTCCAGAGCCTTGGCGGATCATTAATTATGCTGGCCAAAGGTAATCGCAGCAGACAGGTAATTGAAGCCTGCAAAAAACACGGAGGATTTTATCTCGGATCAATCGGCGGACCGGCAGCTATACTGGCAGCAGAGAATATTAAATCAGTCGAGATTGTTGATTTCGAAGAACTTGGTATGGAAGCAATCCGTCAGATCCGGGTCGAGAATATGCCTGCTTTTATTATTACTGATGATAAAGGCAACGACTTCTTTGATGAATACAATAAATAGAAGAATTTTGCCCCCCTGCCCCCCTAAAGGGGGGTTAATGCTCTATCTTTGAGATAATTTCAATTCACATAGCAGAATTAGTCCCCCTTTAGGGGGAAGTCCCGCGTCAGCGGGACAGGGGACTCACCTGCTTTGTCTCATTTGCGGTTAATGGATTTTCCTTTTAAATTTCCAGAAAGCAATAAAAAAAGCGAAACTCACCCAGACAGTAAGCACAATAAAACTCAGATGCAGTGACTTAAGTTCAGCAATGAACCCTAACAGAACTGGCCCTACCAGAAAACCAATATTGGTAGTGGCGGCAATAAATGAGACACCATCGGCTGTTTTTACTCCATCGACGTTTGAAGCCAGCCGATATACCTCAGGAACAATAACAGAAAAACCAAGTCCGATTACAAAAAAACCAGGAATTGCAAAGATCGGGTTTAGAATTAAGACCAGTGAAAAGCCTGTTATCGAGATTAGGCTTGACCACGTGATCAATTGCCATGAGCCAAGCTTTTTACTTAACGAATCACCGGTAAAACGACCAATCATCATTGCTAAAGAGAATGCTGAATAGCCGAACCCTATATATTTAATATTCAGAAGTATTATCTTTTTCAGATACAAAGCGCTCCAGTCAGCTATAGCACCTTCAGATACCATTACAACGAGACCAACCAGAGCTATGACAATAAGCGGCATAATTTTATTATGTTTATGTTTTTCTTGTATGGGCTGCTCCCCTTTCCTGAAAAAATACTGTGACTTTAATCTGGTTTGAATGATTTGTATTAAGAGGACGAGAACAGTAATATGCAGAATTGGATTATGCACTACGGCAGCAATTAAACTCCCTGTTGCCGAACCGATCATCCCACCGAGACTCCAGAAGCCATGGCTTCCCGACATAATGTATACCCCGTCCTGTTTTTCAATAGTTGCCGTTAAAGAATTCACAGCTATTCCATACGACGAACCTGCCATTCCGAAGATGAACAGACTTATACAAAGCGTGACATAATTATATGCCAGGAAAGGACCAAAAAAACAAATACAATATATTAACAGTGCAAAATAGGTGTATCTTCCAATACCTACTCTGTCGATGAGATGCCTGCAAATACGGATCATGAAAAATGCCCCAAGCGCAATAAAAAATATTGCCTTGCCTATCTTGCCTTCAGTAATTCCTATTTTCTCAGCAATATGAGGAATGTAAGTTACCCATGTACTGAAAATAAGACTGAAACAGGAATAGAGAAAAGCAGAAGCAAAATATTTTTTGTGCTGGAGGAAAAATTTTATCGAAATCATGTCTGCCCGGCTTCCCCTTGTTAATTAACTATCTCAATCAGAAAGATATCGTGTCTGTCAAGATCGCGCCAGTACTTAATAGAGTTCTTCCTTACCAGTTCCCAGTAAATATTACTGTCGAGGCCATTGACAAAATTTATCTCTTTCAGCTCGGATCTTATCTTCACCTCAATCTCCGGTTTTAATTTCAGTCGGATTTTCCGGTTCATGTAGGTGAATTCAGCTGATGGAGTTGTCGGTAAATCATTCCTAACAGTAAGTAATCCATGACCGGGAGTTGATCCGGTACTGACCTGCAAGCCATCATTTATACAACTTAGCGGAGGATCTGAGCCCGCAAATGAAATTGTGCTGAATTCGTCAACACCAGTATCGAAATATTCCCTTGCCCTTATTCCCATTTTGACCCCGACAATGGAGAAAACACCGAGATGACGATGCAATTCGTTGGTAATTACTGATGATGTCCATTCATCCATTCCGTATTTCTTAATAATTTCAGCCACAAATGGTTCAACATCGGAAGAATAGAAAGATGAGTCAGTTGGGAATATCTTTATTACCTGATTTTTTGCAACTGTTTCTCCGGATAGTATTTTTAATGTGCTTTCTCTGAGAAGAGCTGTATTTTCAGGGGGACAGACAAAATCATCAGCTATAGTATCGTGCTGAAAAAGCTTAGGATAATGCAGATAAAGAGAGACCATTTCATCGGTTGCCGAATTTGAAAATTCATGGTTTTTTGCAACTTCAGCTCTGAAGAATTCTGAAACCCTGGATGCATAAACTGTAGATATCTCCGAGATATTTTTTATTATCAGTTCATTATAAAATGTCTCATTGCCAAAGCCTCTGACAGATTTGACCGGAATATCACCTTTTATGACTTTCTCAGCCGCCGGGACATCAATCTGATAATTAAAAGATTTTTTATCAATTAATCCATTTGAACTCCAGATAATCTCTTTAACCTGCTGTCTGAAAATAGGAATCTCCTTCATGGCTAAAGAAACTGTTGACATCCCTCCAAGACAGATAAAACTGACTTTGGTTGTTTCTGCTGTCAAAACCCCATTTATAACGCTGATACAATCAGGAACATTTTTTTCATCCAAACCATTCTCGTTCCCCCATACTGTATTTAAAGCGGCAGGGAAGTCAGGTGATTTGAAATTACAGTTTCTGTTTATTCCTACAGGAATACCTTCATGCCAGAACGAATTAAGCAGGCTTTTTACCTTAGTATATACATTTTCTGTACTGAGAGCCCCCGGGGAAACAGTTATTGCCAGAACCCTTACATCGGGAGAGGCAAGAAGCATCGTAATGGCTCTTATGTCATCAATACCACCATCAGTGTCGATTATCACATAATGGCTTGGTTTCCAGGGATGTGAAAAAAGTGTAAGATTAAGTGTAAGGCTTATAAGAATAATTAATATTCTTTTCATGGTATATGTATTTGCTGCAAAAATACTCAAATATATTTTAGTGAAAATGAATAATACTTGTATCGCATGTCAGATTAATTTTTATCTTGAACCTCGCAAAATCTGATCTATGAAACGGTTTCTTTTATGGTTCTTACCCGGGCTGATTGCCGGTGTATTGCTTATTTTAGGTGGAGGGAAAGCTCTGCATATGACCTCAACCAACGAATATTGCGTCTCATGCCATATTCATCCAATGGCAGACGCATCGTGGAAAAAATCTGTGCATTATGATACACGATCGGGATACAGAATTGCCTGCGTTGATTGCCATCTGCCTCCGAATGGCAAAGGGTATCTCCGGGCAAAAGGGAAGACAGGTCTGCGCGATCTCTGGAGCAAGTGGACCAGAGATTCGGCTTCCTTCAACTGGGCCGACAATGGACGTCTCGAAGTTGCACGTGGTTATGTTTATGAAAGCAGTTGCATTAAATGCCATGAGAATCTTTTCCCCGGAAAACTTTCAAAGGCGGGAGAGGATGCACACCTATATTATACACAGACAAAGAAAACTGACGAACTTCATTGCATTAACTGTCATCTTAATGCCGGACATTTTATAGAGGGATATACGCATGGGAGCAATTCTACATTTGGAAGCACCTCATCTGCACCTAAAGAGATCTTTACTGAACCTGCAAAGGTTAACGAATTTAAAAACTTCACAGAGCTTATGCCAAAATCAGCAATCTCGTTTAAAATGGTAGCTATCCCCGGTGGAAGATTCAGGATCGGAAGTCCGGCTACAGAACCTTTCAGAAAGAACGACGAAGGACCCGTAAGAGAAGTTGAGTTAAGCCCGTTTTTTATGGCAGAGATAGAGGTTTCGTGGGATGAGTACCTGGCATTTTACATTCAGACAGCAGCAGAAGGAAGGTCCACCGATACGGAAGGGTTGAGAACCAGGAAGACATCAGAAACTGATGCAATTTCCGGAGCTACTCCTCCATACGGACAGCCCGACCAGGGATGGGGACTAGGTAAGAGACCTGCCATTTCTTTTTCTTTTCATGCAGCAGAAACCTATTGTAAATGGTTAAGTAAAGTTACAAGCAAGAACTATCGACTTCCTACAGAAGCAGAGTGGGAATATGCCTGCAGGGGAGGTTCGACCGGCCCATATTTTTTCCCTGGCGATCCGAAGAAATTTGAGAAAACAGGATTAAAAGCAACGCTTTCAAAAAACGATACAGCATTAATCAATACCTATATAATATATAAGGAAAATAGTCCCACAAAAACTCAACCACCCGACAGGGTAAAGCCAAATCCTTTCGGATTAAAGAATATGGCCGGGAACGTGGCTGAATTCTGTTCCGACTGGTATCAGCCAGATGCATACTCGCGATACCCCGAAGGAATTGTAAAAGATCCAAAAGGCCCGCAGCAGGGAACTGAACATGTCGTAAGGGGCGGTTCATTCCTGAGTACAGCATCATTATTAAGAAGCGCAGCACGGGACTATACCAGAACAGAGTTGTGGTTGAAAACCGACCCGCAGATGCCGAAAAGCGTCTGGTGGTACTCCGACTGTTTCAATGTAGGATTCAGGGTAGTGTGTGAATTTGATGAAAAAACCGGGAACATTGGAATGAAACATTAAGCCAAAAACTTAATTCTTAAAAAAGAAGACTAAAGTTCAAAAAAATTTGCTTTTTTAAATATCATGCATTAAATTGCATGTTAATTAACCTGATTGTTCAAAGAAATTAAGAGGAAAGCTTAGAAGAGAATAATTACAAGGAGAAGATTTTTTTATGAACCAGTAAGTGTAATTTTTACACTTACTGGTTCATAAAAAACTAACTTTATATAAATAATTATTTATAATCCTAATACCAACTATTTATTTACTAACTAACTAACAGTGTAACAGTATGAAAAAAACTCGCAACGGCATCTGGCTTTTAAAGCCAAGTGTGAATTTTCAAAAGTTACTACTAACTATGAAAATTGTTACTGTACTAATGTTTTGCGTATTGGCACTTCCAGCCTATTCGTTAGCTACAGAAAAACCTTCCGGTAGTAGTGCTCCGGGAACTGTTGCTGCCCAGCAACAAATTAAAGTTTCAGGGACTATTACCGACGCGTCAAACAACCAGGCATTGCCTGGCGTAAATGTTCTGGTTAAAGGAACTGTCATCGGAGCCATTTCCGATGTAAACGGCAACTTTACTGTAACCGTTAATGACCCTAATGCAACCCTGATATTTTCATTTATCGGGTATGTTACCAGGGAAATTGCATTGGGTGGGAAGAGTACCGTGACTGTTGCTCTAGAGGCTGAGGTTTCTCAGCTTGCCGAAGTTGTGGTGACAGGTTATGGAACGACCAAGAAAGCCACCCTGACCGGCGCTGTCAGTGCTGTTGATGGCGGAAAACTTCAACAGTCACCTACCACTAACCTTACTAATAGCCTGGTCGGGCTCATACCCGGGATAACGGCCGTACAAAAGAGCGGTGAACCAGGTGAGGACGGTACTACAATTACTATTCGTGGCGCCAATACTCTGGGTGACAACACCCCTCTGATTGTTATTGACGGAATTCCTCACCGTTCTCTTGAGCGTTTGGACCCCAGCGACATTGAAAGTATTACAGTTCTGAAAGATGCATCGGCAGCCATATATGGTACTCAGGCTGCAAATGGTGTTTTTCTTGTTACAACAAAACGTGGTGCAGTTGGAAAGCCAACAATTACGGCAAGCTGGAACTCAGGTTTTAACCAGCCGGACGTTATTCCAAAAATGGCAGATGCAGCCACTTATGCAACAATACAGAATGAGATTGCATATTATGCTGCTCCCAGCAAAGGACGTAATCAGGTTTATACCGATGCTGATATTCAGGCCTTTGCAGACGGATCCGATCCATGGGGACACCCTAATACCGATTGGTTTAAAGCAGTTTTCAAACCCTGGTCGGCACAGAATTACGGGAATGTGTCTGTTTCCGGTGGCACTGAAAAAATGAAATACTACCTCTCTTTTGGAAGTAAATATGAGGATGCATATTACAAACACAGTGCTACCAACTTTACACAGTACGATTTCCGCAGTAATATAGACGGTAAGATATCGAACAATATAAGCATTGCTTTAGACATTGCCGGCCGGCAGGAAGACAGGAACTTTCCTACGGTAAGCGAAGGAAATATATTCCGCATGCTCATGAGGGGTAAACCCACTATGCAGGCATGGTGGCCCAACGGAGATCCGGGACCCGATATTGAATATGGCTATAACTCTGCTGTTACAGTTACCAATGCTACAGGATTTGACAGGGACCGTCTCTATAATATGGAAAGTAACGTAAGACTTAATATTACGGTTCCATGGGTAAAAGGATTGTCTATAATAGCTAATGGATCATACGATAAGGTATTCGACTTCCATAAGGTATTCGATACGCCATGGTACCTCTATTCCTGGGATGGAATTACAAAAGATGCAAATGGCATACCGGTGCTCGTAAAAAATCAGAGAGGATTTAATGCCCCTCAGCTTTCAGAGAACTGGCAGGAGGGCGGCAAAAAAACCTTTAACGCTTATGCTACTTATGAAACAACTATAGATGAAAGAAACCATATTAAGGTGATGGCAGGTACGGAAAGCCAGTATGGCCAGAATAACTACGGAGACGAATTCAGAAAGAATTTTGTTACATCCGCTATCCCCCAGATGTTTGCAGGCGCTGCTGACATAAATATGTCAAACGGTGGCTACGCCGACCAGAATGCCCGAGAAAGCTTCTTTGGTCGTTTAAATTACGATTTTAATCAAAGGTACCTGATAGAACTACTGATGAGATATGATGGTTCCTATATGTTCAAGCCCGGCAAACAATACGGATTCTTCCCCGGAGTATCAGCCGGATGGCGTATTTCTGACGAGAACTTCTGGAAAAACAATATTTCCTTTATTAACGACTTTAAACTCCGTGCTTCATGGGGGCAAACAGGTAATGACAGAGTTTATTACAATGGAGCCCTGCAGGAGTATCAATTTCTTTCTACTTATAGCTTCAGTGGTGAAAACTATGTTTTTGGACAGAGTGTCAACAACAAAATGCTATATGAGAATGTGGTTCCTAATCCCGATGTGACATGGGAAGTAGCTAACCAGTCGAACATAGGGTTCGATGCAAACCTGCTGAATAAGAAGCTGACAATTAACGCTGACGTATTCTATAATCTGCGCACAAACATTCTATGGCAGGCTTCAGCAGTTATTCCGGGAAGTACAGGTATGACACTTCCTCCTGAAAACATCGGAAAAGTTTCGAACAAAGGATTTGAAGCAGTAATAGCTTATCATGGTAATAAGGGAGATTTCGGTTATAACCTGTCTGTGAATGGAAGTTTCGCGAAGAATAAAATTACTTTCAACTATGACACTCCCGGTATACCGGAATACCAGAAATCAGAAGGCTTGCCAATGGGCGCCGAGTTAGCTTATCAGGTCATCGGTGTTTTCAAAGATGCTGCCGCTATTGCAGCCTATCCTCACTGGGCAGGTGCCCAGCCGGGTGATCTGATTTTTAAGGATGTGAACAATGATGGAGTGATCGATGGGCTCGACAGGGTCATGGACAAAAAGACCGGAATTCCGACATTTATTGGTGGCTTGAATGCAGTTTTTACATATAAGCATTTCGATCTGAGTATTTTGTTCCAGGGAGCATCAGGTGCAATAGCTTATCTTAACCCTGAATCCGGTGATATCGGTAACTACTATGAGGCATGGGTAAAAAACCGCTGGACTCCTGAAAACACTGACGCCACATGGCCACGCGTATTTAACCGCAGTAATGAGTACTGGTCCCCGGGTGCCAATCGCAGTACATTCTGGGAATTCTCTACCGACTATATTCGTCTGAAAAGCATGGAGATTGGATATACACTGCCAGGCAGTCTCCTCAAGAAAATTGGTGTTGAGAAGCTTCGCGTATATTTCAGCGGACAGAACCTGTTGACTCTGAGTAAAATTAAAGAAATAGACCCCGAAGAAGATCAGGGAACATCTTACCCTCTTCAAAGAGTTGTGAACCTCGGAGTAACTCTAACCTTCTAAAATTTAAAGTAATATGAGAAAATTATTATTTATATTAAGTGCAATTTCTTTAATAGGAATAGCTACTTCCTGCAAGAAAGACTTTCTGAACACACAACCGCTGGGAGCTTATTCAGATGCCTCCGTTTGGGTGGACCCTAATCTTACTGCAGCTTTTGTCAATAATTGCTATGAAAATGCTTTGGGTTGGCCGTTCGCCATCCAAAGGCTTTCCGATTTTGTTGATGAAACATCTTTTACTCCCGACTGGGGTGTATTCGATTTCAACAAATGCGTTGTAACCCAGGATAATATTACCGGCTGGGATACCTACTGGGATGCATGGGATCCTACAAAGGATACCTACCATTTTCTTTGGAACCAACTTTATTCTAATGTCAGGGCTTGCAACCTGTTCTTTTCAAAAGTCAGTACCGTAGTATTCCCTGATGATGCAACCAAAACCCGTACTATTGGTGAAGTTTACTTCCTGAGGGGTTACACCTATCATTACCTGGCTGCAATGTATGGAGGCGTTCCGATTATCACCAAACCATATGGATTGGGCCAGGAATATAGTATTGCCAGGAATACTTATGAGGAAGTCATAAATTATGTTACCGGGCAGCTCGACACTGCTGCAATGTATCTTCCTGATGCATTTACAGGTGATATGCGCGGCCATGCAACAAAGGGAGCTGCACTTGCTCTTAAAGCACGGACATTACTGTATGCAGCCAGTGATTTGCATAACACTACAGCTTATGCACCCGGATTTTCAAATCCTGAACTGCTGGGATATACAACGGGATCTCAGGCTTCACGCTGGACAGCTGCCAAGGCTGCTGCAAAAGCAGTAATTGATCTGGGATATTTTAGCCTGTACAAAGCAACTCCTGCTCCAGGCGATTCTATTGCACAAAATTTTGTAAATTACTTTCTGTCATACGGGTACGAGACCGAAGATATCCTTCTTCAGTATTTCACACTCAAAACCGGTCAGAGCTGGTCGGATTATAATCCGGCAGAGTACTGTGGACCGAATGGCTACCACAACTGGGGCAACAATACTCCATTGGGTGATATGGTGGATCAATATGATATGAAAGATGGTTCTTCTTTCGACTGGACCAATCCTGCTGAGATTGCCAATCCTTATGCCAATCGTGACGCTCGTTTTTATGCTTCCATTCTCTACGAAGGTTGTCCCTGGAGAAAACGGCCTGTTGATGTTCAGGGCCTCGATCCATGGGATAAAATTCAGGTAGGTCATGTGTATTCTGATGCTGCTGGTACTAATCAGCTTATCCCGGGTGTCGATACCCGTCAGGGACCTATAGAAAACTGGAACGGAGGAAGGAGTGGCTACTATCTGCGTAAATTTGTCGATCCCACACTCGACCCGCAATATGTAAAACAGGATATTCCTTTCCGTCATATGCGTTATGCTGAAGTTCTTTTAAACTATGCAGAAGCCTGCATCGAGGAAAATACAGGAAGTGATCTTGCTGATGCCACAACTTATATCAACATGATTCGTACAAGGGCAGGACAGCCGAATATTGCTTCGGGTCTGTCTCAGGCTGCATTGCGTACAGCCGTCAGGCATGAACGTCGTGTTGAACTCGCCTTTGAAAATCATCGTTTCTGGGATGTCCATCGCTGGTTGATCGGTCCCGATGCATATAAACCGATACATCGTGTCGATGTGAAATATGTGACTCCTGCTGCAGG
>JBEKDR010000016.1:0-54946 GCA_050014255.1 Bacteroidales bacterium
AAAAATACCATTTACCCTCCTGATCAATATTCCCCTGATAGCGTCTTTCATTCTCATAATACTGGCCAAGATTGTACCTGTCGGAATTGGCTGATGTTTTGCCTTCACTCAGGTCTTTGACTTTCTTTGCTATTATTGATGCAATAAGAGCATTCCTTTCAGGTTCAGTCATCCTTGCAACCTTTTGAAGGCTGTCCTCCCGCTGAATTATGTTCAATTGAGTGACAAGGGCATTCAGGTTTTGTGATTTGATTTTTATTGCCAGATAATCGGGATATTTCTGATTCAGAAAAAAGACGGCACTATCATAATAGGTCCCTGCCTTCATATAATCTGGTTTTTTAAAATAATAGCCGCCAAGAGCAAGGTAAGATCTGCCTTTTTGATTCTGATTCTGCGATTTTGCAATTGCAGATTTTCTGAAATATCCAAGAGCTTCTGACTCCTTTCCCTCTTTCATAGATATATTACCAAGTGCATAATAAATCTGGTCCTGATATTCTTTGTTCTTCGTATCGTTAAGCATCTTTTCAAGCTCCCTTCTAATTTCCTTTGGATTACCTGAATTGACATCAAAAACACCTGCAATATTTATTCTGGCATTAAATTCAACTTCATAAGGCGGGTTCATATTAATAACATTGCGATAAAGAGACATAGCTTCCGGACCATCGCCTGTCTTTTCATATAATTGAGCCAGGAGATATGTCAGCCTGTATCTGGCCCTTTTCCCGGAAACAATAACAATCGCTTTTCTCAGTGGATCTATTGCTTCCGCATATCTTTTTTGTTTGATGAACAGATCAGCAATAGTTGCATAGTACATTGATTTTAATGACTTTGAAGATTCCGTTGTAATATCGAGGCCACTGATTAACCTGAACGACTCACTGTAGTTGGCGGTCTCATTATAGATTCTTGCAAGCCAGATAACTGCCTCTGTCTTGATTAACGGATCGTTGGCATCGGTTATACAGTAATTGAATATTGAATTGGCTGCATTATACTCGTGTTTATAAAACCTGGCTTTGCCTATGAGCAGGTAGCTGTCGTCAACCCACTCGTTAAATTCTTTCCTTTCAACGAATTTTTTCTCCTTTTCAGAGAGTTCATGCGAATCTTTGAATTCTGGCTTAGCAGTTATTGACTTCAGGGAAATAAGTTTTGAGGCTTTCTGTATTGCCCTTTCCATGTCAGAAGAACAAAGAGAGGCTGTTGAAGGATCACTGTACTCAAACACTCTCAGTAATTCAGCATAATCATCCTGATAACCCCTTGATATTTTAACCAGTCCTGCCTTAAAGCTCTCATTACCATTAAAATAGATGTTGTACCTGGCTGTCATGCTCTGATAAAACCTGCTTGAGCCCGTGTTTTTTTCAACCGAACAGTATGTCAGTACCATGGATAATCCCAATAGCACCAGATATTTATATGATGTTTTGTTTGAAGCCAATAATTGACTTTTAATACTATAACTAACTAATTTTGTGTATAGTATTTCAAAGGTAAATAAAATTGAGCTGATGTGGTTTCTCAGGCTGAAATAACTCTCTTTATTTCGGGCACTTCCTTCATTATAGCCTGTTCAACTCCTGCCTTTAAAGTCTGAATACTGTAAGGACAGCCATGACATGCACCTGTTAGCTTAACTTTTACGGACATGTCATCAGTAACATCAACGAATTCTATATCTCCTCCGTCAGACTGAAGATAAGGTCTTATTCTTTCAAGCGCTTTCAAAACGCGTTCTTTAATACTGGTAGTGTTTGTCATATCTTTGGTAAATTTATTTAGTAATCTTAAGTTTAACAGTTGGTCCCTGTCCTTTGTTTCTTTGCCCGACTCTTTTAATAAGTTCCACTGCTAGAGCCATAAAGGCATTTCCTGTTATTGAATTATCCAATGCTACCGGCTGGCCACTATCGCTGCCTTCACATATGCTCTGAACAAGAGGAATTTGCCCAAGCAGAGGGACATTCATTTTTTCAGCCAGTTTCCTGCAGCCCTCTTTCCCGAAAATATAGTATCTGTTCTCAGGAAGTTCTGCTGGTGTAAACCACGACATATTTTCTACCAAACCGAGTACCGGGACATCTATTTTACTACTCCTGAACATAGAAATCCCTTTTACAGCATCTGCAAGAGCAATCTCCTGAGGTGTGCTGATAACAATAGCTCCGGTAACAGGAACCTCCTGAACAAGTGTCAGATGAATATCGCTTGTACCAGGAGGCAAATCAACAAGCAGATAATCGAGTTGGCCCCATTCACCCTGGGTTATAAGTTGTTTCAGAAAATTGGAAGCCATAGGTCCCCTCCAGATAACTGCATCTGCAGGATCAACAAAAAAACCGGTTGAAAGGACTTTAACTCCATATTTGGTTAATGGGACTATATGATCAGCATGTTCGTCTTTTCTTACTTCGGGTCTGAATTTTTCTTCATTGAACATTTTTGGAACCGACGGTCCGAATACGTCTGCATCAAGGAGTCCGACTTTATATCCCATTCTCGCAAGGGAGATAGCCAGGTTTACGGCAATTGTTGTCTTTCCTACACCGCCTTTTCCCGATGCAATAGCAATTATATTTGATACCCCGGGTAAAACATCCTGAGGTTTTTCCTGTTGTTTCCCTACAACGACCTTAGGTTGAATCTTTATTTCGTTAATTATGGTATCGGACCCAAAAACATCTTTTATTGTCCTGACTATTGTGCTCCTGATCGATGAGATAAAAGGATCGTTTGATTTTTCCGGAGTAAGTGTGATAGATATCCCATAATCACCGGATTCAACTTCAGTGATCATTCCCAGGGTAACAATATCTTTCTTTTTCTCCGGGTGTATTACACCTGAAAGGGCTTTTAATATCTGATTTTTTGAAAGCATCTGGTTTTAATCGTTATTTTTATTTAATTTAAATATAAACAAGATGCAAGTTTATAGGTTTTTTGTTTAAATGCAAAATTTAAAAAACCATTTAAAGATCTTTTTCGTGATTTAGACCCCCTCTGCCGCTTCGCGGCATCTCCCCCAAAGGGGGAGAAAATACTCTGAAATTAGATTAATTTCACTAATACAATAAGATTTTTTCCCCCCACTGGGGGGAAATACAAAGGGGGGTCTCAATCCAGGTACACTAAACTTATTAGAGTTCTTTTCCAGGATCCCAGAACTTTTCTTTGAAATTTATAATCCGGTCATTTTCTATGATGATGCCCTCATTTTCGAGAAGTTGTTCCATTGTGGTTGAATTACCGAAATGATGTTTGCCTGTGAGAAGGCCATTACGGTTTACAACCCGGTGAGCAGGTATAAATTCCCGGTTGCCGTGGCTTACATTAAGTGCCCAGCCAACCATTCGGGCCGATCCGGAGGAGCCCAGAAACCTGGCAATGGCTCCATACGAGGTTATCCTTCCGTAGGGTATACACTTTGTCACCTCATATACTTTTAAAAAAAAGTCATTATCCGCTTTAGGCTTTAGCTGAGGCATTTTCTATGTTTTTTTCTTTATCAAGTCTGAAAGAGAGATAGTTTATTTTTAAACCAGCATCCAGAAAAATCTTTTCATAATGGGTTCTTATTGAAAGAATGCTATCAGTTTTTTCAGAATAAAGGTCATTTGTTGACAGGATAATGTCGAGCTTATTAAAATTCAAAACTTTAGATGTGAAATCATAAAGTTCCTTATTATCAGTTTTCAGATGAATTATTCCTTTATCTTTCAGAAAAAGGCGATAGGAATTAAGAAACCATGGAGATGTAAGTCTCTTGTTCGAGTTTCTTCCGCCGGGATGAGGATCAGGGAAGGTAATCCATATTTCATCCACTTCATCTTCGGAAAAGAACGAATTAATGAACTCTATTCTTGTCCGGAGGAACGCAACGTTAGGAAATTTCAGTTCATTAGCTGTTTTGGCTCCACGCCACATACGGGCTCCCTTTATATCAATTGCAATAAAATTTTTATCAGGGAAATTATTTGCCAGACCAACGGTATATTCTCCTTTGCCGCATCCAAGTTCGAGAACTAAAGGATTTCTGTTTTTGAAAAGCTCCTGATTCCATTTTCCCTTTATGGGGTGATCTTTGCCTGAAACATCTCCTATTTCTGGCTGAATAACATTATCGTACGATCCAAACTCAGTCCATCTTGCCAGTTTATTCTTTCCCACCTCCTGAGATTTATTTTCTGATCTTTTCTATTCTCAATCCGATATCATAAACGCCCTTTAGATTTTCAATTCTCATGCCATGCTGAATCCTGAACTCGTATATGCCTTTCAAGGGGAAATAGACATTTGATTTATATGGCAGATTCAGTTCATGAACATCTCCGAATCCCTTTCCATACCATTTTCCTTTTTCATCAGCAAGGTTGTACTGAAGAGTGTCAGTGATTTTTCTTCCATCAGGAGACATTGTGGTCACAAAAAGATAAATATTACGAAATGGAAATGAGGAGCCGTTTCTGATAGTAAAAAATACATTATTGCTGTTGAGGGTATCTGTTATTGGTACTTTAAATATGGCGATATCCATCAGTTTCCAGGTCTCTTCAGCCATTGCCTGGGAATTTGTATAAACAACCTTACTGTTGCAGGAGGAGAGTAATAATGAGAAAGTAAATATTAAAATGGATGAAAATCTATCTATTCCTTTTATCATTGAATCTTCTGTTTTTTCTTTTGTTCGAACTCTTGTTCTGTTGATTTTTATTTTCAGGAGGGTCAAATCTGGTAAGGCTGTTATTTTTCAACAAATCCTGAGAAACAGGTGTTACTTCCCATAATTCATCGACAAGCTTAAGCTTCTCTACTTTCTTTCCTTGTTTGTTAATAGCCTGAATCTCCCTTACTCTCTGAACCGGCAGCGCAATAAGGTTCGCATTTGAATGTGGATCTGTTGAATACCAGTATAAACCTTTATGAACCTCAAGCTTCTGGAAATAAGCGGTGCAGTCAAGAGCTTCAAGAGGTACGTCTCTCGGCGGAAATGACCTTTGTGCGTCGACATAACAATCTAGTTCAAAATTGAGGCAGCATTTCAATTTACTGCACTGCCCGGCGAGTTTTTGCGGATTCAGTGATAACTCCTGGTATTTAGCATGAGTTGTTGTAACTGAAATAAAATTAGTGATATGTGTTGCACAGCAAAGTTCTCTGCCACATGAGCCTATTCCTCCGATTCTTCCTGCTTCCTGGCGTGCACCTATCTGACGCATCTCTATTCTTACTCTGAATTCATCGGCAAGGACTTTAATAAGCTGGCGGAAATCCACTCTCTCATCGGCAATGTAATAAAATATGGCCTTTGTCTTATCGCCCTGATATTCAACATCCCCGATCTTCATATTGAGCTTGAGCTCTTCAGAAATCTTCCTTGAACGCAACATAGTCTGTATTTCCAGTTTCTTTGCCTCTTCCCATTTCTGAATGTCAACGGCTTTTGCCTTACGGTAGACCTTTTTCAGATCATCCGGGGAGGGATGGACCTTAAGTCTTTTTAGCTGTTCCTCTACAAGATATCCAACCATCGAAACTCTTCCAATATCATGTCCCGGAGATGCCTCCACTGCTACCACATCACCAATCTCAAGTCTTAACCCGTTTATATTCCTGAAAAACCCTTTTCTGGTATTTTTGAAACGGATTTCTACAATGTCATTCAAGTCCGGGGTTTCAGGCAAATCTTTCAGCCAGTTGAAAGAATCAAGCTTATTGTATCCGGGCTTATATGTTATATCAGGCATCCGGATTTCTTCCCCGGTCTGCCCTTGAATATCTTCATTATCTGCCATAAAACTATAGATTCAGAAATTATTCCGCAAAAGTAGTGAATAAATGAATCAATTTCAATAATCGGTGTTATGATCAGCGGATGAGCCTTGTAACTTTCAGTGCCATGTCAAGGAAGATTATTTTTGGGTTTCCGTTTGACTCGATATGGGAATATACGAGATTGAACTCATCTGTAAGCGGATAAATATTATTCTGATTTATGAAGGGGTGAAAATTTCCTGAGAATGTTGCCTCTTCACCCGTAAGGAAAACGAGACTGTTTTTTAACTGATCGAGAGATAGCATAAGGTTCTCCCGAAGGATTCTCATAGAAAAGGAAATAAAGTTTTTCTGAGCTTCCCTGCCTGTCGTTGAAATCTCTTCAGACCAATTTATTATTGAAACGATATCGCGTTTCCAGGCAAATCTCATCAGGCTTTTAAAACGTTCAAGATTTGCCAGGGAAGAATCTTCATTTTCACAAAGCTCAACTGCCCTGGAAATATTTCCGTTTGATACACGAGATATATCAGAAGCTTTTTCTACTGTTATGTTAAACTTGTCAGTGAGATATTTCTCAATATCGCGACTACTGAAGGAAGGAACTTTAACAAGCTGACACCTTGAAATGATTGTAGGTATTACTTTATCCGGATCTTCTGAAACCAGGAGGAAAAGAGTTTTTTCAGGCGGCTCCTCGATCATCTTAAGCAGTTTATTGGCTGTTGCCTGATGCATTTTTTCAGGCAGCCAGATTATCATTATCTTAAAGTCCGATTCAAAAGTCTTAAGACTAAGTTTTTTTATTATCTCGGAGGCTTCCGACGCAAATATCATACCCTGGGCATTCCCGACTTCTATTGAATCCATCCAGTTATTAAGAGTAAAAAAAGGAGATTTTTTCACAAACTCTCTCCACTCTTCTAAATAATTGTCACTGACCGGATCTGTGGCTTTCTTCCCTTTTATAACCGGAAAGACGAAATGGAGATCGGGATGGATCAGTTTCTCGTATTTTATGCACGACTTGCAAGTACCACATGAGTCAGAGTCTGTCCGGTTTTCGCAGCTGATATATTTCGCATATGCCAGGGCAAGGGCCATACTGCCGCATCCTTCAGTACCGGTAAAAAGCTGCGCATGGCTTACTCTTTCTTCCATGACAGACCGGAACAGTTTTGCTTTAATCTCTTTTTGACCGGGGATCTGTGAAAAATTCATATGGCTGTCTCAAAAAAACAAAGAATGGAGAGATTTTATCGAGGGTTACCTTATTGAACAGCTTTAAGTGCAGCTTCATAATCAGGCTCATGTATGTGTTCAGGAACAAGCTCGGTATAAATAACAGTCCCGGTTTCATCGATTACGACTATCCCTCTTGCATAGAGTCCGACCATTGGCCCGTCAATATAATCAATGCCATATGCTCTGCCGAATTCTCTGTCGCGGAAACCGGATAGGGTGATAACATTAGTAATGCCTTCAGTGGAGCAGAAACGTCCATGTGCAAAAGGAAGATCCTTTGATATTCCGAGAACTGTCACATTATTTATTCCGGCGGCCATCTGATTGAATTTTCTGACTGTATTTGCACAGACCGATGTGTCGAGACTGGGGAATATATTGAGAATGACTTTTTTCCCTTTAAGTTCTGATAACGACAATAATCCAAGATCTGATTTTACAAGAGAAAAATCAGGGGCCTTGGTGCCTTTTGAAGGAAGATCTCCGGAGGTGTTTACCGGATTCCCTTTAAATGTAATTTTTGCCATAACTTTTTTTCAAATTTAATCAATCTTTTATGAAGTGGAAACAATAATAAGTAATGTCATGTTCATCAGAAGATTTTAAATGCAAGACAAAATGGAAGAAAGTTGCTGGTTACTCGTTGCTGGTTCCTGCCAAAAAACAAGCAACCAGTAACTAGCAACAAGCAACTAGGCCTAGTAAAAAATCTGAGAAGAATATTTTGAGGTCCAAATTCAAAGGGATATTTCCAAAAAAAATGTAGGTTTGTAAATAAGAATTTCTTGTACTAAATAAAAATATTTGATCTATGAAAATGATTCAGGACTTTAATTTCAAAGGAAAGAAGGCGATAGTCAGGGTTGATTTCAATGTACCCCTCGACAAAAAAACTTTTGTAGTGACTGATGATACCCGGATAAGGGGCGCACTGCTGACAATTAACAAAATCCTTAACGATGGCGGATGCCTGATTCTTATGTCGCATCTCGGAAGACCCGAAGGACGCATGGAGAAATATTCACTTAAGCCTGTTCTTCCGGTTCTGGAAAAACTTCTTGGTAAAAAGGTACTGTTCGCGGATGATTGCCTCGGGGAATCAGCCTTGAAAATGTCTGCTGCACTTAAACCGGGAGAGATCCTTCTTCTTGAGAATGTACGTTTTTATCCGGAGGAAGAGGGGAAACCCATTCTGCCTGAGACAGTTACTGATGAGGAGAAAAAAACCGCCAAAGCTGAGATGAAGATCAAGCAGAAAGAGATGGCAAAAAAACTGGCTGGTTATGCAGAAATTTATGTCAATGATGCATTTGGAACTGCCCATCGGGCTCATGCAACCACTGCAGTTATGGCCGATTATTTCGACACTGACAAAAGAATGTTTGGCTTCCTGATTAACAGTGAGCTTGCAGCAATGGATAAAGTTCTGAAGGATCCGCAGAAACCATTTACGGCAATAATGGGTGGGGCAAAAGTTTCGGATAAGATCATGCTGATCGAAAACCTTCTCAACAGGGTTGATAATCTGATTATCGGAGGAGGTATGACCTATACCTTTATTAAAGCAATGGGTGGCAAAATCGGCAAATCTCTATGTGAAGAGGACAAACTTGATCTGGCTCTCAAACTAATTGAAAAAGCCAAAGAAAAAAAGGTTAAACTTTATCTGCCGGTTGACAGCCTGAATGCTGATAAGTTCGAGAATGACGCTAATACTAAAGTCACTGCTGTCGACGCTGTTGAAGAAGGATGGATGGGTCTCGATATAGCAGAGAAAACTATTAAGGAATTTTCTTCGGTCATTGAAAATTCAAAAACAATTCTGTGGAACGGACCAATGGGTGTCTTTGAAATGGAAAAATTCTCAAAAGGCACAACTGCAGTTGCTAAAGCGATTGCAACAGCAACATCAAAGGGGGCTTATAGTCTCATCGGAGGCGGTGACTCAGTAGCCGCAATCAACAAAAACGGACTTGCTGATAAAGTAAGCTATGTTTCAACGGGCGGTGGTGCAATGCTTGAGTATATGGAAGGGAAAAAGCTGCCTGGAATTACTGCAATTAGGGGAGAATAAAAGATCTATTATCTTTGCACTATGAAGAAAAGAGCATTTATATTGCTGGCAATGTTTTCTATTATTACGGGCTGCACAAAAAAGGAACCCACCCGTACTTCAGGCATTGATACAATTGACAACATCACTTATTTCTCTTCAACAACGACCTATTACAATTATGGATTTTCATTTTCGGGGGCAAAACTGATCGCTACAACCACTACACCGGGTCCGGATATAACAATTTATGTAAATGTTGACAACCAGACACCAAGATTAACACTTCAGTCTAATAATCTGAATCCATCATTTTTTAAAGTAGGTGATTTTGCTGATGAACCAACAGCCCAATCGGCTTTTGACAATCTTAAAACCGTTTCTGTAACGCAATGGCAGGATATGGCCGATCCAATAAATGACAACCAGGTTTGGATCTATAAGTCCGGAACTGAACACTATACAAAACTCAGGATTATCAGCACAGTTGATTCGACCATGCAGTCAGTGCCCTATGGAGAATGCACATTCCAGTGGGTCTATCAGCCGGATGGCTCTTTAACTTTTCCGGGCAAATGATAATGCAGTTGCAGAATTTGCAGAAGCGGATATTCAATATTGGAAGCACAACAGACTTTTGGGAAACTACACTGGAAGTATTTAATTATCAATACCATAATAATACTATATATCACAACTTTATAAAAAGTCTTGGAAAGGACAGTTCTAAAATAAAAATTCCTTATGAAATACCTTTTCTGCCGGTTGAATTCTTCAGAAATCATAAAATCGTAACCGGTGATCTTCCTGTCGAAATGATCTTTGAAAGCAGTGGGACAACTGGGGTCACACAGGGAAAACATTTCGTAAATAATTTAAGATTATATGAGGAGAGCTTTCTAAGATCTTTCAGATTGTTTTACGGAGAAGCGGAACAATTTCTTATTGTAGCTCTTCTTCCGTCGTATACAGAAAGAGAAGGTTCTTCTCTCGTTTATATGGCTGATAATCTGATTAAGAGAAGTCAGAATCCTCACAGCGGTTTCTACAAAGATGACATCGAAAGACTTATCCTGACAATAAAAAGGGCCAAAGAAGAAAAACAGAAAGTCTTATTGCTTGGTGTCAGCTTTGCCCTGCTTGATCTGGCAGAGAATTATTCACCCGATCTCTCAGGCGTTATTGTAATGGAGACAGGTGGAATGAAAGGGAGAAGGAAAGAGCTGACTCGTTCAGAACTTCATAATATTCTAAAAGAAAAATTGAATTTGCTTTCAATTCATTCGGAGTATGGGATGACTGAATTATTGAGTCAGGCTTATTCAAAGGGGGAAGGGATATTTTATTGTCCGCCGTGGATGAAAATTATTATCAGAGATCCTCAGGATCCTTTAACTACTTATAACGAACCGGGCATAACCGGAGGAATTAATATAATAGACCTGGCAAATATAAACTCATGTTCCTTTATAGCTACTGACGATCTTGGAAAGCTTCACGAGGATAGCGGGTTCGAGGTATTGGGAAGATTCGATAATAGTGATATAAGAGGATGTAACCTTATGGTTGAATAGCTTGCCCCCCAACCCCCCGCCAGCCGGCGGGGGGCTAATTCTTTGATATTTAGTTGGATTACATTCAAATATAGGGTTTTAGATCCCCTTTAGGGGGCAGGGGGCAAATAAGTAGTTATAATCCCAGTTTAGTCTTTATCTCAGCAGGGATAGCATTTTTATTAACCATTATTGCTATCGTTTTGGCGCGGACATAATTTTCAGACATATTCAGGTAACCTCCAAAAGAATTTCTTTCAGTTCCCCATGAATTCTTTGTAATATAATATTTGGTGCCATTCTGATCCTTAACGATGCCTGTGACATGCATCAGGTGATCATCGGTAGTAGTCTTATTATCATAACCTGCTTCGCGCGATTCCTGTGTTACTTTTACCTCGGGAAATGGCCTGCTGAATTTATAGGCTTCAGCAGCCCGTTCCTCCTGGGTCATTTTACCAAACCTGGCCTTGTCGGCACTGGAATACTGGTCAGTATTTTCAATTTCCGGGATTATAGCAACCCCTTTGGAATGCGAGAAACCTTTTTCACTTACATCGCCGTCCCATGCAATGGTATATCCTTTAAAAAGCGCAGAATCCATTACCGTAATAAGTTCGTCAAGAGGAAGATTATAGTAATTCATTTTCCTCCAGTTATCGGGGATCGGAAGAAGACCCTGTGTATAGAACGGGAAAATGGTGAATGAAGTGATCTCAACATAGTCCTCGGGTTTAATTCCAAGGCTTGCCGTGAATGATTTTGGAGTATATCCGACACCTTTATAAGTAAATGTCTGAGGAACTTTGCCGAGATAAGTATCAAGTACTGCATCGACTATAGTGAAATACTGATCGCTTTCCCTGTTTCTCTTAAGCGGCACGGTAGCTATAGCATTTACAAAAGCATTAAGTTCACTGTGATTATGGTTTGTCATGCTGTAATTAAGACCCGTGTAGACCTCATACGGAACAATTCCGTTTTTTTCAAATTCTATTATCCAGTCATGCCCAACACTTCCCTGTCCAAGGTTTCCTTTACCCTGTTGGATAAAGTTATCTTTCAGCCGGTCAACATAGTTATATCGTACTATATACATTTCTGACAAGTCATATTCTCCCTTTCCCATTCGAAGAAGTTCTGATTCAATAAATGAAGTTGTCGCGAAATCCCAGCAGGTTCCGGTCGCAGCCTGGTTTTTTACAGGAGTGGCCTTTAATTCAACCACCGGAGTAAATTTATAACCTTCTTCAGCTTTCTGAGAAGCATGATTCTTCTTTTGCGCATTGGACGGTACAATAAAAAGTGACAAAATAAATACCAGCAGAATACGGGTTTTCATAATATTAGATTTTAATGATAAAATAAGTCTGGAACACAAAATATGTTCAATTAATAAAACGCTAAGCTAGAAAAATATTGGAGAAATAAAATTGATTAATAACAATTTGAAATTTAAAATATCCCTATAGGTTAGAAGTCTGAAAAGCTATTATCTATCCTGCTTCCCCTTCATGTTATTTTGATAGGTCCTTTGTGATCCTTTGTGGTTCAGTTATTTAGCCTTTACCACAAACCTGGCTGCCGCCTGCCTGCCGTGTAAGCAAGACAGGCAAGAGAAGTCCTAATTAAAACTTGGTATAATATTTGCAACTATAACTTTAGGATAATATTAACAGTACTGCCAGGTTTTAATTGATAATCTGGCTTAAACCTTTAAACAATGAAATGCAATAATAAAAACTCATTCAGAACGATTATCGCAATAATAGCTGTTTCTTTTACATTAATGTGCTTTAATACAAATGCCCAGCCAGGTTATCCTCCCAGGCTGTTTATGCAACCTTATCGTTCAGTCATTGTTCCGTATCCTCCCGCCCAAAATTACAGGCAAGGTTATAATCCCTATATCCAAACGGGCGGCTTTCAGCCTTTCATAAACTTCGGCATTCATTTTGATCCTCTAATCAGCTGGTTTTCGACTGACAGTTATGATACCCGGAGTAATGGAGTGGTTCCCGGTTTTAATTTCGGCATTTCATATAACAAGTATTTTGGTCCCAACTATTCCTTTTCTTCAGGTATTGATATTATTAAAGCTGGCGGAAGACTTGTCAACAATGAGACCACTCATTTCGAGCTGAAAGATTACACCAGCACAATTTTAACCGTCCAGCCCGGAGAAGAAATTACATATAATATAACTTATCTCTCAGTACCCCTGGGATTAAAACTACAGACAAACAGGATCGGTTACGGAAGATTTTTTACAGATATTGGACTCGATCCAAGAATCGTAGTCGGAGGCAGGGCAGACATACAATCACTCAATATTAAAGGAGGTAATGCTTTGCCGGAACTGAACACATTCAACCTTTCATTCCATATAATGGCAGGTATGGAATATCCTCTCTCAGAAAATAATTATTTTGTTGTGGGTATTGGATATGACAAAAGCCTTTTTGACATTATACGGGATAACGGGGATCAGCCATCGAATGTGGTTACTCAGAAATCGTTATCATTCCGGATAGGGATCACCTTTTAACTTTCATTAAACGAGATTTAATGTCATACAAATCAATTACCAAATCAGGATTTTTTTCAAATACAAAGAACTTATCTGCAATTCAATAAGGAAAGTCAGGATGTTATTTTGAAGTAAGAAATCCCGGAAATTTAATGCTTACCTGTAATCAGGTCATATGAATGATCGATCCATGAAAAAACCTCTTTATCAGGGACAGATCCATCAAGCAAAACAGTGTTCCAGTGTTTTTTATTCATATGGTAGCCGGCTGTTACCGAGGAGAATCTTTCCCTGAGGTCTATTGCGAAAGAAGGTTCACATTTAAGGTTTATACTCAGATCCCCGTCGAGGTTGACCAGGGCAAATATTTTTCCGTCAGCTTTGAAAACAAGTGTCTCTTCTCCGAAAGGAAAGCTTTCGGTAGATCGTTTTTTTGAGATACAATAGTCCCTTAGCATTACAATATCCATAATATAAAAGTTTTATTCAGAATGCCTGAAGTAAGAACAATAGAACAATCGAATTAAGAAAGTTGAATTGTCCCTTAGTCTCTTCGTCTCTAAGTCCCTTAGTCTCAATATACTATCTCAGCGTCGGGTAAAAAGCATTCTCAGTATGATCGATCTGATATGAATCCCCCTTTTTTATGATTATTATAATATCAAATCTACCTTCCTTATCTACATTGAACTTTTGCAGGTACCCGTTGGCTGCCCAGATTATTGATCTTTGTTTATCTTTTGTTATTGAAGTCCTTGGATCCATCTGATAATCATCTGTCCGTGTTTTTACCTCAACAAATACTACAAAATCTTTGTTTTCAGCTATGATATCAATTTCGTGTTTGCCCCATTTCCAGTTCCGGAAGAGTATTTTGAAACCTGTATTTTTCAGATAATCTGCTGCCAGGTCTTCTCCTTTTTGACCAAGGTTATGTGATTCAGCCATATTCCTTACTATATCTCGATCAGTTTATTCCTTATTGCAAAAAGAATAAGACTTGCTGTATTCTTGGAGTTTGTCTTTCCGAGAAGATTTGCCCTGTGCTTATCTACAGTTCTTTTACTTATAAAAAGAGTATCAGCTATCTCCTGGTTAGAGAGTCCTTCACAGATTTTAAACAATATTTCTTTTTCTCTTTTAGAAAGATTGGCCGATTTGCTTTCCTGTTCCCGGTATTTGATCTTCTGAATAACATGATAAAGCAGTTCCTGTGAGAAATAGCTGCCGCCTTTTCTTACCGTCAGTATTGCTTCTTTAACTTCTGAGATGTCCGAATCTTTAAGCAGGAATCCTTTGGCTCCGGCGTCAACCATTTTATAGTAATATTCTTCCTCTCCGTACATTGAAAGAGCGATAATATCAATTCCCGGACAAATCTTCAGGCCCTTTCTTGTAGCTTCTATCCCGTCCATTTCAGGCATATTAATATCCATGAGGGCAATATCTGCTTTTGTATTTTTCAGAATTTTCAGAAATTCTTCGCCATTTGAAGCTTCGGCCGTCACTTCGAATTCGGGGAACGCATTCAGTAATATTTTTAATCCGTTTCGAAAAAGCTGGTGATCGTCTGCAATGATAATACGTATTTTTTCCATTATATCCGGTCCCTGGTCATTAAGAATCATTCAATCAATTTGATAAGAGCACTTGTACCTTTCCCGGGCGTACTTTCCAGAATGAAAACCCCTTCGACAGTTTTTACCCGGGTTTCGATGTTTGATAATCCCATTCCTTTTGTGTCTTCCTTGCTTAATGAGGATGTATCAAAACCACGTCCGTTATCATAAAAATGCAATGTAACAAATTTTTCGTGTTTGTTTAATTCTATCTCAATCCTGGAAGCTCCCGAATGCAGGATTGAATTATTAATGAGCTCACAAACAGCGCGATAAACCACAACCTCCTTCTCGTTGTCAAGCCGCTCGGCTTCCATATTCGACTTAAAATCAATTTCAACTGCTTTTGTCTGATTAATCTTAGTGGTAAATGCACTGATAGCACTGGCCAGGCCAAAATTTGAAAGAACATGTGGACTCAGATTATTTGAGATGTCTTTGATAGTGTTAATAGCCTCATTTACAAGATGGTTTGTATTATTAAGGATAACCGATCCGGATGGATCTTTGATTCTGTCAGTCAGTGCGGAAAGAGACATTTTTACCGTCGACAGAATAGGTCCGAGTCCGTCGTGCAGGTCTTTTGCAAACCTTTTTCTCTCATTTTCCTCTGTGTTTATTATAGCATTTATTACCCTTTTTTCAGAACGAATCCGATCTGTTTCAGCACGTTTAAGAGAGTAGAACAATTCGCGGATTAGGATAACACCACCTATAATCATAATTGAAACAAGAACTCCTGTCCATTCATCTATCATTCGCCAGGTATAAGAAGGTGTTCCCCTGAAAAATTCAAAAAGCTGGATGATCGA
The DNA here is from genome assembly GCA_050014255.1 of Bacteroidales bacterium. Lineage (GTDB taxonomy): Bacteria > Bacteroidota > Bacteroidia > Bacteroidales > VadinHA17 > LD21. The sequence goes on from JBEKDR010000016.1 coordinate 15,600, forward strand.
ACGCACTGTCATAAAAACAAAGGAGAGCGAAAGCAATATCCATGAAAGTCTGTATTTGGTAAGCTTCATGAATCCCAATGCAATCGATGCAGCAATGATCTGCAAAATAATAGAAATAATCAGGGCAATAAGTCTTACCATTGAAGCCAGATATTATAGTGCAAAAATAGGAGATAAATTATCTTAAACACTAACTGGAAGGGATAAATTCAACTCATTATGTTTAGCCCCCCATCCCCCCTAAAGGGGGGCTAATTCCCTCACATTTAGAAAAATAAGTTATAAAAACGAGAATTTACCCCCCTTTAGGGGGGCAGGGGGGCCATTGTCGTTGCTCCGTTTTTATTACCTTTGGCAACTTGAAACCGGTATTTATGAAAGTTATTTATAATATAGGAATCCTGCTTTTCTCAGCAATCGCATATCTTTTATCGCCGTTTAATTCAAGAGCATCATTATGGGTAAAAGGAAGAAAAAACTGGGCAGAAAAAATAGCGGATAAGATAAAGACGGGAGACCGGGTTATTTGGATCCATTGTGCATCACTTGGCGAATTTGAGCAGGGAAGACCGGTAATTGAAGCGATTAAAAAAGAATTACCGGCATTTAAAATTATGCTGACTTTTTTTTCTCCCTCGGGATATGAAATAAGAAAGAATTATAACAATGCTGATTGTATCAGTTATCTCCCTTCAGATACACCCGGCAATGCAGGAAAATTCATTGATCTGGTCAGCCCCGAATTTGTAATATTCGTCAAATACGAATTTTGGAATAATTATATATCAGCACTTTACAGGAATAGGATTCCCTTATATCTGATATCCGGGATATTTCGTCCCGGGCAACATTTTTTCAAATGGTACGGGTCGTTTTTCAGAAGTATGTTACGGAAATTTGAAAAAATATTTGTACAGGATCAGCAATCGCACGATCTATTAACCGGTATTGGGATAGAGAAAGTTTCTCTTGCAGGAGATACAAGATTCGACAGAGTAATTCAGATAGCTGGTACAGCCAGAGTCATTCCTCAGATTGAACAATTCAGGGGAACTGAAAAGTTATTTTTAGCAGGAAGCAGCTGGAAGCAGGATGAGGAGATATTTGCAGAGTATATCAACAGTTTCCCATCAAGAATGAAATGGGTCTTTGCACCGCATGAAATTGATAAGTCAAATATCGAAAGACTTGAAAAGCTTATTAAGGTAAAATCTGTAAGATTTTCTGAATATAGTGAAATTTCTGCAGATGCGCGCGTTCTTATCATTGATAATATCGGCATGCTTTCTTCAGCTTACAGGTATGCATATATCGCTGCTGTCGGAGGTGGATTCGGAAAGGGTATCCATAATATTCTTGAACCTGCATGCTGGGGAATTCCGGTAATATTTGGTCCCAAACATAAAAATTTCAAAGAAGCTGTTGATCTCCTGAGTACCGGAGGCGCGAGGTCATTCCTTACTTTTGATGATTTTAGAAGAAATTTGGATTTATGGCTGTCGGACGAGAAAATCTATACCATTTCAGCTGAAACAGCATCAAAATATGTAAAAGAAAATGCCGGTGCAACAGGAATTATTATCAAAGAAATTTCAAACAATGATATTAACAAGGCTTGCTCATAATTTGTTAAAAACTAATCTTTTCTTAATTGGTAAGGTTCATTTAAAGAGACATAAATTGATCGACCTGATAAAACATTTTTGTAATTCCAATGTGACCTATTAATCAAGTATTTACGATAACCTTATTGAAAATTTATTAATCCTTAATCCTAAATTAACGCTTATGAAAAAAGTTTTACTAAACCTTTGTCTTACCATTATTTTGGCTGGGGCCCTGGTTACAAATGCCTTTGGCCAGGTCACTACATCAGGACTCAGAGGACTGGTTGCTGGTGAAAAGAAGGAACCTCTTGCAGGAGCTACCATTGTTGCAGTACATGTTCCTTCAGGAACGCAGTATGGCGTTCTGACAAATAAAGATGGACGTTTTACTATTTCCAATATGAGGGTCGGGGGACCTTACCAGGTCACTGTCTCTTTTATCGGTTATAAACAGGAAGTTTATAATGATATTAATTTAAGCCTTGGAAACGTTACAGATATGGCAATCACTCTTTCTCCATCGGTAACAAGTCTCAGCGAAGTTATTGTTTCTGCCGGGAAAAACAGTATTATCAACTCGGGGAGAACAGGTGCAGCTATCAACGTATCCAATGAAACAGTTAATTCTGTACCTACAATTTCAAGGGGGTTGAAAGATTTTACCAAGATCAGCCCGCTGGCCAATACTTCCGGTTCCGGTACCTCTTTTGCCGGAGCAAATAACAGATACAATCAATTCGCAATCGACGGTCTGGTAAATAATGATGTTTTTGGTCTGACTTCCTCAGGTACAAATGGCGGGCAGGCAGGGATTGAGCCGATAAGCCTCGATGCAATTGAGGAGTTCCAGATAAACATTGCACCTTATGATGTTCGTCAGGGTGGTTTTACGGGAGGAGGTATCAATGCGATAACAAAAAGCGGTACGAATCAATTTACAGGCACAGCTTATTATTATGGAAACAATGAAAACCTTGTTGGTAAATATGAACCAAAAACCTTAACAAAATCTCCTGTAGCAAACTATTCAGATTATCAGGGTGGTATAACAATTGGTGGTCCGATTATAAAAAACAAATTGTTTTTCTTTGTCAGCGGAGAAATTACAAGAAAATCTTATCCGCTGTCAAATGTACCCGGAACAGCTACTTCAAATATCACGCTTGATGATATAAATGCTGTACTTGGAGTTTTGAGCAGAGTGGCTCCTTCATATGATCCCGGAAGCTATCTGAATATCAATAGTATAACTAATAGCAATAAGATCCTTGCTAAGATTAACTGGAACATAAATGACAAAAATAAGTTAATCCTAAGGCATAGTTACACTTATGGCGAGAATTTCACCATAAGCCGCAATGCAAATGCCATGCAATTTTATAACAATGGATACATTTTCCCGAGTACAACAAATTCAACCGGTTTAGAGCTGAACAGTATACTGGGAAACACCATGTCCAATCGCTTCATGCTTGGATACACAACTGTTTTGGATGATCGCAATCCGGTTGGTGATAATTTTCCTCAGGTTCTGATAAATCTGAGTGGTGGCAGAACAATAACGCTGGGAAGTGAGTACTCATCTGTCGCCAACCTGCTTAAACAGAAAATCTTTTCATTGGATGATGAATTCAGTATTTTCAGGGGAAAGCATTCAATAACGATTGGGACTCACAATGAATTCTATTCATTCTATAATCTTTTTGTTCAGAATATTTATGGTAATTATGCTTATAATTCACTTGCGAATTTTCAAACTGTAGGAACTCCCGGGGAAGTTTCCCCAACCTACTATGCAATTGGTTATTCTTTTGATACCACTGATAATCCTTCACAAAGCAAAGGCGCAGCCAAATTTAACGCAATGCAATATGGTTTTTATGCACAGGATGAATATCAGGTAATGAAAAACATGCAGGTAACAGGCGGACTTCGTATAGATATTCCGGTATTTCCTGACAAACCGGGAGTAAATGATGCTTTCAATTCGGTATATTATCCTCAAAATGGAGTTTCCACAGGCGTTCTGCCAAAGTCCAGGATTATGTGGGCACCACGTTTAGGATTCAACTGGGACGTATTTGGCAACAGAACCACGCAAGTCAGAGGAGGATCAGGCCTGTTTACAGGAAGGGTACCTTTTGTATGGATCTCAAATCAGTTTTCAAACAATGGAGAACTTAACGGAACATATAGTGTAGGAAGTTCAGCCTCCAGTGCAACCCCTATAACTAACCCCGCAGGGTTGAAATTCAATCCGGATCCATATACTCAGCCACTTGCAACTGATCTCGGAAAGGTAGCCGGAAGAGGCGCAATTAATGTTGTCGACAGAAGCCTGAGATTTCCCCAGGTATTCAGAACTAACCTTGCAATTGATCAAAAACTTGCATGGGGTGTAGTCGCAACGGCAGAAGGAATCTTCAGCAAAACTTATAATAACATCAATTTCCTTGACCTGAACAGGGCAATTGATCCAAACTTTCAATTTAACAGCGTCGACCAGAGACCGCGTTATCTGACTGGCAGGATTGATCCTAATTTTGACGAAATCATAGAGTTTAAAAACACTAGTTTAGGATACTCTTATAATTTTGTTTTCCAGTTGCAAAAACAATTTGATAACGGTTTCAATGCACAGGTCTCATATACGTACGGAAAATCGACTGACCTTAACTCGGGCACATCGAGCGTGGCATATTCGAACTGGCGTTATGTGAACAATATTTATGGTCCTAATTTTCTTACACTCACGAGATCAAATTTCGACCTTGGATCAAGGATCACCGGACTTATATCTTATAAGAAAGACTATCTGAAAGGTATGTTGTCAACTGAAGTGTCTGTATTCTATAACGGCCAGTCGGGTCAGCCTCTTTCATATATTTATAACGGTGATATGAATAATGACGGTACAACAAATGACATGATCTATATCCCTGCCAGGCAATCGGATATTAACCTGATCACCATTCCGGCAACAGCTTCCACACCAGAAGTGAGTCCGGCTGACCAATGGACGGCTCTGGATGCTTTCATTTCACACAACAAATACCTCAACGGCCACAGGGGGCAGTATGCACAGCGCAACGCAGCACGTTCGCCATGGCAGAATGAATTTGATTTCCAGTTAATGCAGGAATTTAAGGTGAAAGCCGGAACCACTGTAAATAAACTGCAGCTCACTTTTGCTATCCTGAATATTGGCAATATGCTGAATAAGAAATGGGGTCATTCAATATATGACAGCAATCAGCAGTTTGCTCTTATAAATTATAAAGGTCTTACTGGCTCTACTCCTAATTTTACCTATGATGCTTCGGGGCAGACAAATGGTTATCCTTATCTGTTTTCCGATTTACTTTCCCGTTGGAGAGGCCAGATTGGTCTTAGATATATCTTTAATTAACCTGAACAATTTTTTAATGGAGGCTGTCATATTCTGGCAGCCTCTTTTTTTATGATTTTAACAAAATAACGACCGGCATGTATTAGTTGAACCCATGATTCTTTAAATCATGATAATAACTATGAACAATTAGTGACAGCAATTGTTTTTCTAATAGGCAAACGATTGTTAACTAATTCACATTTAATTACATATGCAATGGTTAATAACTATATTGGCAAATGTTAATAAACTTAAATTTTTACGCTTGCATTCAGAGACACGCTTGTTTAATTTAGCAATTACCCGCTTCGAAAATCAGTGGCCGTTTAATCTCATTAAAATCAGAGAATAACAAAAAATTATGGAAGAACTATTTGTCCAGGAATCAGCTATTGCAATTGAAAAAGCAAAGAATCAAAATTCAGCAGATGCGATGCAGAAAACAGGGGGAGCAAAAAATATTGAAAAGTCGAAGGACCGAAGGCACGAAAAGGTTGTTTATTCTCACGAAGAAGCCGTTGAAGAAAGTATTCAGTATTTCAGGGGCGATGAACTTGCTGCAAGAGTATGGGCAAACAAATATGCTTTAAAGGATTCGTTCGGGAACCTTTATGAAAAATCACCCGACGATATGCATCACAGGCTGGCACGTGAAATACACCGGGTTGAGATGAAATATAAGAACCCGCTTTCCGAAGAGTTGATTTACAATGTTCTGAAAGATTTCAAATATATTGTTCCCCAGGGAGGCCCGATGACGGGCATCGGGAATGATTATCAGATTGCTTCGCTGTCGAATTGTTTTGTAATTGGTAACGACGGATCATCTGATTCTTACGGAGGAATTATGAAAATTGACCAGGAGCAGGTACAACTTATGAAGCGCAGAGGTGGCGTAGGTCACGACCTATCGCATATAAGACCCAAAGGTACCCCTGTCCTTAACAGCGCTCTCACTTCCACTGGTGTGGTGCCTTTCATGGAAAGGTATTCCAACTCAACACGAGAGGTGGCCCAGGATGGCAGACGAGGTGCACTTATGCTGTCTATCTCAATCAAACACCCTGATTCAGGAAAATTTATTGATGCTAAGCTTGAGAGCGGGAAAGTTACGGGTGCGAACGTCTCAGTTAAACTGACCGACGATTTCATGAAAGCAGTTGAAAACAAAACACTTTTCAGACAACAATATCCCGTAAATGCTGCTAATCCGAAATTTGCAAAAGATATAGATGCGGTTCAGCTCTGGAATAAGATTATCCACAATGCATGGAAATCTGCCGAACCAGGGGTGTTGTTCTGGGATACAATTATCAGAGAAAGTGTTCCCGATTGTTACAGCGATCTTGGATATGCAACCGTTTCGACAAATCCATGCGGTGAAATTCCATTATGCCCGTACGACAGTTGTCGTCTGCTGGCAATTAACCTGTACAGTTATGTCAACAATCCATTTACCGGCAAGGCTGAATTTGACTTTGATTTATATAAAGAGCATGTAGGACTGGCGCAACGCATGATGGATGACATTATTGATCTTGAACTTGAAAAAATAGATGTGATCCTTGCAAAAATAAATGCAGATCCGGAGATTGAAGAGATAAAACACGTCGAAAAAAACCTGTGGGAAAACATTAGGAAGAAATCGGAAGAGGGAAGAAGGACCGGAATTGGAATAACAGCTGAAGGAGACATGCTCGCGGCACTTGGAATGAAATATGGCAGTGATGAAGCTACAAATTTCTCAGTCGAGGTTCATAAAACACTCGCACTCGAAGCCTACAAAGCATCAACATACCTTGCAAAAGAGCGTGGAGCCTTTGCAATTTATGACGCCGAACGGGAGAAAAATAATCCTTTTATTTTAAGGATGAAAGAGGCCGATACTGTCATGTATAATAACATGGTTAAATTCGGGAGAAGAAACATAGCCCTGCTAACTATTGCCCCTACAGGTACAACGAGCCTTATGACCCAGACGACTTCGGGAATCGAACCAATATTTTCCACATTCTACAAAAGAAGAAGAAAAGTTAACCCTAATGATCTTGATGTGAAGGTTACCTTCAAGGATGAGGTTGGTGATTACTGGGAAGAATTTAATGTTTTTCATCATAAATTTGTCGACTGGCTTAAACTGAACGGATATGATACCGATGAAGTAACCAGAATGCGAGATGAGGAGATTGAATCGATAATAGCAAAATCACCTTACTACAAAGCCACCGCAAATGACGTAGATTGGATTGCTAAAGTTAAAATGCAGGGTGCAATTCAGAAATGGGTTGACCATTCAATAAGTGTTACTATAAACCTTCCTGCCGAAGCAAAAGAAGAACTGGTCAGTGAACTTTATCTGACTGCCTGGAAATCAGGATGCAAAGGAGCAACAGTATATCGTGACGGATCCAGGAACGGAGTACTTATCGCAGGAAAAACAGAAGTGAGGCCTGAAAGACCTAAGCGTCCAAAAGTGCTTGATTGTGACGTTATCAGGTTTAATATAAATGAAGAGAAATGGGTTGCTTTTGTCGGGCTGAAAGAGAGCCGTCCTTATGAGATCTTCACCGGTATAGCAGATGAAGAGATATTTCCTATTCCAAAAAGCATTATAAAAGGGAAAATCATTAAGATCAAGGATGAGGACGGGAAAACGCGTTATGATTTTCAATATACCGACAAAATAGGGTATAAAAAGAATATTGAAGGTCTTTCACATATGTTCAAGCCGGAATTCTGGAATTATGCGAAACTTATTTCAGGTGTTTTGAGACACGAAATGCCAATCCAGGATGTTGTCAACCTTGTGACCTCATTAAAGCTTGATAGTGAGTCGATTAATAACTGGAAGAATGGAGTTGAAAGAGCTTTGAAAAAATATATACCAAACGGAACAAAGGCAAAAGGAAAATGCGGAGAATGTGGTTCAGAAAATCTTGTCTATGAAGAGGGGTGTCTGATCTGCAAAGATTGCGGATCATCCAAATGCGGTTAGAATTTAATTATGGGGTCCCGTGATATGGGAATTATCATAAATCAGCAGGGCGTCTTTCGGGGCGCCCTTTTTTATTGAACAATTGAACAATAGAACAAACGAAATCAGAAGTCAGAATTTTTTTCCTTCCAGGATCACTTCTGCATTCTTAATTCGTTTGTTCAACTGTTCTTACTTAATTTTCTTTTCAATATTACCTTATAGCCCTGATCAATCCTCTTCTCAGATACGGAGCTTTTAATTTTTTGTCGTAATAATTAATCATATATCCTCTTGAAGTGGTTATTCTGAATCCATAACCTTTAAGCAACGCAGTAAAATCCTTCTCGTCATTATTCTTATGATAAGTACAAATCGCTATCTTAAAAGACTCGAGGCCATTGAAAACTTCATTACAACTGTTTAAAACAACCGATTCAGCACCATCGACATCTATCTTAAGAAAAGTAATATCCTTCTTTTTTTCAAAAAATGTATCGAACCTGATATGCGATGAATCATTGTGATCAGATATATACTTATTTATAATCTCGACTTTTTCTGACCAGGGAGCAAATGTAGCCCGGAGCGCCTCGGTCCACTCATGGTCATATTCAAAAAGGTAGATCTTTCTTACCTTCTCTATTACTGCTAATGAAAAATTGCCCTCCGCAGCTCCGATATCAGCCAGAATATCATCCTTCCCGATTGAAAATGAATCCGTCAGGTACCTGTGAGGGCTACACGTATCCTGTTCTCTCATGAGATCGCAATAAGCCCTTTTAATCCTTTTCTCATTCCAGCGTCTTTTAAAATATAAACGTTTCCCTTCCTGCAGAACATATCGCATACCCTTTTCACGGTCATATATTACTTCAATCTTTTCAGAAGAATAATTGTCATGAAACGGATATGGAAAGATCTTTACCTTGTCATTCTCAAGATACTGAAGTACCTCTTTTTGCTCATCATTAATCTCATTTTCAGGCAAAGAGGCAAAATGTTTCAGGATTTTATTTCGAAGTCTCTTTTTTAGGATGACTGTCCTCAGCGGCTTGGGTACCAGGATGCGATATATTGGAAAGAGGAACTTATTCATAACCTATTTTATTACACCAAGCTCCTTCCCGATCTTTTCGAAAGCCCTGATCGCTTTATCCAGATGTTCCTTTTCATGGCCTGCAGAGATCTGTACTCTGATGCGTGCTTCATTTTTAGGAACAACAGGAAAGGAAAATCCAATGACATAAATTCCTTCTTTGAGAAGCCGTCCAGCAAACTCCTGTGATAACTTTGCATCATAAAGCATCACAGCACATATTGCAGACTTAGTGGGTTTTATATCAAAACCTAGTTTTTTCATACCTGTGATAAAATATTCAGCATTCCAGTGAAGTTTGTTTTGCAGCACATTAGTTTCAGTCATCATTTCGACCATCCTGATACCAGCAGCTGCCACCATTGGTGGTATTGAATTTGAAAACAGGTAAGGACGGGATCTCTGTCTTAGAATCTCAATTATCTCTTTCTTTCCTGTCGTAAAACCACCAATTGCACCTCCAAATGCTTTTCCGAGTGTACCTGTTATGATTTCAACTTGCCCCTTCAGGTTATAGAGCTCTGTCACACCACGTCCGGTTTCGCCGACTACACCTGCAGAATGTGACTCATCAACCATTACCATTGCGTTATATTTATTTGCCAGTTCCACGATTCTGTTCAGAGGAGCCACATTACCATCCATTGAGAAAACGCCATCTGTTACAATAAGTCTGAACCTTTGTTCCTGAGAAAGCTGCAGTTGTGTTTCCAAATCATCCATATCGACATTTTCATATCTGTAACGCTGAGCCTTGCAAAGACGCACTCCATCGATTATTGAGGCATGATTCAGAGCATCCGAAATAATTGCGTCTTCGCTTGTAAGCAAAGGTTCAAAAACACCGCCGTTTGCGTCAAAACAGGCCGCATAAAGAATAGTATCTTCAGTTCCGAAAAATCCTGCAATCTTTCTCTCAAGTTCCTTATGGAGATCTGTAGTGCCGCAGATAAATCTTACCGACGACATTCCATAACCATGATTATCCAGAGAAGCCTTAGCTGCTTCAATTAACGATTGATCATTAGAAAGACCCAGGTAATTATTGGCACAGAAATTCAGTACTTTTTGTCCTGTATTAAGTTCAATTTCCGCACCCTGGGGTGATACAATTACCCTTTCATTTTTATAAAGGCCAGCTTCTTTAATTTCTTTCAGCTGTGTACTGAGATACTCCTGATAAACTTTATACATTAGTTTTTTTGCATTTAAAGGGAAATGCAAAATTGGCTATTTCTGATTAAATAAAGTATGATGATAATCAGCAATTGATATAGTCACAATCCGTATTTTTCAACAATCTGTTCCTTGGTCAGCCCGAGGATACCATATTTCTTTCCAACTTTAATGAATGCAGCCAGAGCTTTATTGAGATGGAGAATCTCATGTCCGGCAGATATCTGAGTCCTGATCCTTGCCTGTCCGTTTGGCACAACAGGGAAAAAAAATCCTATAGCATATATTCCTTCATTATAAAGATCCTTCGAAAAATCCTGGGATAATTTTGCATTAAATAGCATTACCGGAACAATCGGACTGTCACCATCTTTAAGAATAAATCCTGCATCCTTTAAACCTTTTCTCCAATAGGCTGCATTTTTTTCCAGTTTATCCCTTAGTTCAGTGCTGGAAGAAAGTATGTCAAAAACCTTCAGGGCGCCTGCTACAATTACCGGAGCAATTGTATTTGAAAAAAGATAAGGACGGGCTTTTTGTCTGCACATCTGGATTATCTCTTTTCTTCCTGAGACACATCCTCCCGATGCCCCTCCTAGGGCTTTACCGAAGGTAGTCGTTATTATATCTATTTTACCTATTACATTGCAATGTTCATGAGTACCACGACCTGTTCTGCCAATGAACCCGGTTGAGTGGGAATCATCCACTAGTATCATAGTATCATATTTTTCGCAAAGAGTTACCATCTCATCAAGGTGAGCTATATCACCATCCATGGAAAAGACTCCGTCGGTAATTACCAGTTTAATTCTTTTATCTTGATGCAAACAGAGTTTCTCTTCAAGGTGCTCCATGTTTGAATGTTTAAATGTATCATGCTGTGCACTGCATAATCTCATTCCATCAATTATGGAAGCATGAACAAGCCTGTCGGATATCATTACATCTTCGCTTGTCAGAATAGCTTCAAAAACACCTGCATTAGCATCCATGCATGATGGGAAAAGGATGGTGTCTTCAGTCCCCAGAAACTCTGTTACTTTATTTTCCAACTCCCTGTGAATGTCTTGGGTACCGCAAATAAACCGGACTGATGACATCCCATAACCTCTGCTTTCGAGACCTTCGTGTGCTGCTTTTAAGACTTCCGGATGACTTGAAAGACCAAGATAGTTATTTGCACACATATTAATAACTTTCTTCAGGTTGGCTCCTGATGGAAATTCAACTTCAATATCGGCTGCTTGTGAAGAATGAATGAACCTTTCTTCTTTATAGATCCCTGCATTACGAATATCTCCGAGCTGGGTCTGGTAAAGATGCTGAACCTTTTCACTATAGCACATCGTGTTTATAAATTAGTTATATTCTGTTACTTGGTTTTTTGATCGGAACACTATCGGATTAAAGAATTTTATTTAGGGAAAGGGAATATTGCATAAAAAAAAGACTACTGTTTAATATATTGATTTACAAGTGCTGCAATATTATTCACCGTATCAAAAGCTTCTGGAGTTGCCTTTGAGGGAGGGATTTTGATCTTGAATTTATTCTCAATAAAAACAAGTAGAGATACCATTGAAAAAGAGTCGACATATCCACTTGATATCAAGGGAGTATCAAAGGTTATTACTACATCTTCGTCTTCTATGTATTCTTTTTTAATATAGTTCAGAATAAGATCTTTCATGTCTTCCATATTATATAAAATTTAAAATTAGTATCAGGTATTTAATCATTTTCTAGAGTGGAAATATCTCCGGTTTCCTCACCCCATTCTTTAGCGCGGAGTAATCTTCTCATAATTTTCCCGCTTCTTGTTTTTGGAAGTTTATCCATATATTCAATCTCTTGTGGCATTGCCATTGAAGAAAGTTTTTTTCTTATAAAGTTCATTATTTCCAGTTCAAGATCGGGGCTTTGGGTAAACCCGGGTTTTAAGGTAATGAATGCCTTAACCACTTCCATATTAACATCATCCGGCTTAGCCACAACTGCCGATTCTCCGACTGCAGGATGCTGGAGAAGAGCCGATTCAACTTCAAAAGGACTTACCAAATGTCCCCCTGTATTAATGACATCATCATCTCTTCCGATAAACCAGAAATATCCTTCATTGTCTATGCTGGCCCTGTCGCCAGTCAGGTACCATCCTTTTATAAACTTTTCCCTATATTTCGCGTTATTGTTCCAGTATGCTCTCATCATAGCAGGCCATCCGGGTTTAAATGCAATGAGTCCGATTTTACCTGTTTCTCTGATAGGCTCATAAGTTACTGGATCTAAAACTACACTCTCAATTCCCGGGAATGGTTTGCCCATAGAACCAGGTTTAACTTTCATCCCGGGCAGATTTGTAATCATTATTGATCCTGTTTCCGTTTGCCAGAATGTATCATGGAATGGTTTGCCAAATTTTTTTTGTGACCAGATTACAGCTTCTGAATTCAATGGTTCTCCAACACTTGCAAGGTGTCGCAGACTCGATAAGTCATAATTTTTAATTATTTCATCCCCTGCCTTCATCAGCGACCTGATGGCTGTAGGGGCTGAATACCACATGGTGATTCTGTTTTTTTCGATAAAATTATACCAGATCTGGGCAGAGAAGCCTGAGTCAAGAACACACTGAGTAATTCCAAGACTCCACGGACCTATTATTCCATAAGAGGTGCCAGTGACCCATCCGGGATCAGCTGTGCACCAGTAGATATCGTCTTCGTGAAGATCAAGCACCCACTTTGCTGTAAGATATTGTGATATAAGAGAATAGTGAACATGCTTTACACCTTTGGGTTGGCCGGTTGTTCCGGAGGTATAATGCAAAACTGAAGGCGATTCAGCTAAGGTTGGAAAGATTTCCATTTGCTCTACAGGGGAAGCTTCTTCAAGACTGAATGCGACTTCTTTATTTTTTAGGACTTTTGTCTTGTTATGATCGACGATGATAATGAATTCAAGAAATGGGAGCCTGTCAATTATTTTTCTTATTTTATACAGATGTTTTCTTTGAGTTATTATTGCTCGTGTCTGCGCATTTTCTAGCCTTACAAAAAGGGATTCGTCACCAAATGCAGAAAACAAGGGTTGAACTATTGCTCCGATTTTTAAAACTCCAAGGAATGCAAAATAAAGTTCAGCGATCCGATCCATAAAAAGACATACTCTGTCTTCATTTCTAATACCAAGTCCTCTCAAGAAGGTGCTAATGGTATTGCTCGCAAGTCGGATATCATTAAAAGAATAAGACTTTCCAACACCATCAAATCCCTCATAGTTTAACGCTATTTTATCAGATTTCCCCGAAAGGCAAATACGATCAGAACAGTACCAACCTATGTTTATTATATCCCCTTTATTATGTCCTAGTTCCTTTTCAGAAATTGACCAGTCAAAATTTTTAAGTCTTTCCTCGTAAAAACCAATATTTGACATAGATATACTTGAATTAATTAATTGCACTTTCACCCAATATAAGACATTTTTTTATGTCGTAAATACTAAGACTGACTTTTTTTAAATTAATTTATGAAAAATTCACGAAGACAGATAAATATGAATTATAAAATCTATTTCAGGTTAATATATTAAATGCAGTGTCAAGTCAAGATTAATTTTAGCGCTTCACATAAATTATTATATTTACAACAACTCTCATGATAATGTTATAGAATTTTTAAAATCAATAACTATCCGACTAAATTAGGAGATAGAATAGTAATGTTATTTAACTCAATTAAATTTGCTGTCTTTTTACCAATTGTCTTTTTAATCTATTGGTTTGTTATAAAAAGGAATCTTAAAAGGCAGAATTGTTTTTTATTAGTTGCAAGCTACTATTTTTATGGTTGCTGGAATTGGAGATTTCTTTTCTTATTAATAATTATATCCTTATTAAATTATATTATTGGTATTAAGATAGATAGAAGCCTTATTAGCAGGACAAGGAAAATTTGGCTCATAATAGGTCTTATTATCAATATCGGAATTCTTGGTGTTTTTAAATATTATAACTTTTTTGTTGAAAGCTTTATTGATTTATTATCTCTGGCTGGTTATAATTTGCCAAAATCATCTACACAGATTATAGTTCCTGTTGGAATAAGTTTTTATATTTTTTTATCGTTAAGTTATATTTTAGATATATTTAAAAAAAATCTTCCTGCAAATAATAACATTGTTGAAGTTTTACTCTCTTTAAGTTTTTTCCCTATAATTCTTGCGGGCCCCATTCAACGTCCCTCATCGCTTTTGCCTCAGATTGTTGAAAAAAGAGAATTTAAATATGATCAGGCTGTTGATGGATTAAGGCAAATACTCTGGGGATTATTTGTGAAGATTGCTATCGCAGACAATTTATCACCTCATACTGATGATATCTTCCTTAATTTTTCTGCCTATTCAGGAAGTACATTGTTACTAGGATCTATATTTTATACTATTCAGATTTATGCAGATTTTTCGGGCTATTCCAATATAGCGATAGGAATTGCAAAACTTTTCGGATTTAGATTAATGCGTAATTTTGACTATCCTTATTTTTCGAGGGACATAACTGAATTTTGGAAGAAATGGCATATTTCATTAACTTCCTGGTTCAGGGATTATCTATTTTTGCCAGTCTCATTTGCTGTCTCATGGAAGATTAAACATGAAAGGGTAATCTTTATTAAGACAGAGCTGTTTATATATATGGTGGCAAGCATTATAACATGGTTCCTTACTGGTCTTTGGCATGGGGCCAATTTTACATACATTGCCTGGGGCATGATTCATGGATTCTTCCTGATTATTTATCAATGGCAGCGAAAACCCAGAAAGAAGCTGTTCAAAACGATCGGAATAAATAATAATAACATAATAGTTGTTTTAATAGAGACATTTATTACATTAATAATTGTCGTCGGGGCCTGGGTGTTTTTCAGATCGACTTCAATTCAACATTCACTTGATTACCTTAATGGCATTTTCTCATTATCAATATTTTCATTTCCCCAGATCTTTCCAAAAATACCAATTGTAATATCAATAATTTTTCTTCTGACAGAATATATGCAACGTTACAAACAACATGCTCTACAAATTGAGAATATTAAATATAGACCAGTAAGATGGGGGATTTACTTTGGAATTATTTTTATAATGTTATTTTTTGGTGGCGGAAACCAGAAGTTTATTTATTTTCAATTTTAATAGAATACCTGTTAAAAAAATTGCATGGACAATTACAATGAAGCTACCTCCCTATCTTGATCCAAATGAATATATTATTCTTTTTATATTTCTTTAAAGACCAAAAACCTTCATAGTAAAAGATATGAAAAGTTTTCTCATAAATCTTACCCTTTTTATTTTACTTATAGGTTCTTTTGCTGCCGGGTTATCCCTACTTTCCGATTGTGCTGTAAAGCAGAGGGAACGTAAGCTACTAAAGATCAATAAAAACATCAATAAAGTCTTTGCTGGTGATTCCAATATCGAATGTGCCATAAATGATAGTTTAATCGAAAATTCAATCAATATTGCTCAATCAGGTGAAGCCTATATGTACTCATACAACAAAATAAAATCCCTGGTGAAATACAATAGCCAGATTAATACCATATTTATTGGATTTTCTCTTTGGGATCTTTTAAAATTTACAGAAGATAGATGGCTATTTAGCGATGAATTTGTAATTGAAGAAATTACAAATTATAATTATTTATTGAATTATTCCGACAAATCTATACTAATTAAAAAAAATCCCGTAGCATACATAAGAGGATTGATGAAATCTATTTTTAGCAATTTGAAAGTATTCATAAAGAGCTTTTATTTAAAAGATTTCAATGGGAGACTTATAAATTTTGGAGGTTTTGAGAATTCAGGAAGAGACAAACTGCAAGAAGACATAAAAATGAACTTGTTTAAGGAACAAGTTTTTGAAGAAGGTCTGTTGCAAATAGAATATCTGAAAAAGATTTCACAGCTTTGCCAGCAAAAATCTATTAAACTAGTATTATTAAATACACCTAAGCATCTCTATTATAACACAAATATTAAAGAAGCGATCAGACAAAACTGGCTTTCTGTTCGTAATTCATTATCAAGAGATTCTTTATTAGATTTATCAACTTTTATCCTTCCTGATAGTTGCTTTGGTGATTTAACGCACCTTAATTTTAAAGGGGCTAAAATTTTTTCTAAGTACTTAAATGTAAAAATAAATTCAAATCAAAGTGGAATTTCGACTTTTTTTAGACCCAATTAAGAATAACTTTTCCGCAGTTGCCTTTTTCCATCTCATCGAATCCCTTTTGAAAATCATCTATCGGGAACCGGTGTGTTATTACCGGATTTAAATCTATTCCTCCGATAATCATCTGCTCCATCTTGTACCATGTTTCCCACATCTCACGGCCATAAATGCCCTTTAATGTAATTGCCTTGAAAATGATATCACTCCATGGGACCTCGAAGTTTGATGGCAATATGCCTAATAGTGAAATGCTCGAGCCATTATACATATTATGAAGCATTTCCACGAATGCCTTGGGGGATCCGGACATTTCAAGCCCTATGTCAAATCCTCTCATACCCAGCTTTTTAACAGCATCTGAGATTTTTTCCCCTTTCGATGGATTAACTGTAAGAGTAGCTCCCATTTTCCTGGCAATTTCAAGACGTGCATCACTGAGGTCGCTGGCGACAATAAATCTTGCACCGGCATATTTTGCTATAGCAACGGCCATACTGCCAATCAGGCCCGATCCGGTAATCAGAACATCTTCCCCTATCAACGGGAATGATAAAGCTGTATGAGTTGCATTTCCGAAAGGATCCATTATTGCAGCCCATTCATCCGGAATTCTGTGATCGAGCGGGATAACATTTTGGGCAGGCACCTTCACATATTCTGCAAATGATCCATCGATATTAACTCCGATTCCAACGGTGTTTTCACATACATGCTCTTTCCCACGGCGGCAATTGCGACAATGACCGCAAGCCAGATGGCCTTCCCCCGTAACCCTTTCCCCAATTTTGAGGTTTGTCACTGCGGCACCCATTTTTTCAATATGGCCCATATACTCATGACCAATAACCATTGGAGTCCTTATCGTTTTTTGTGACCATGCATCCCATTCATAAATATGAAGATCTGTACCACAAATTGCAGACTTTTTTACCTTAATAATGACATCATTAAGGCCCGGTTCCGGAACTGGTACTTCCTGCATCCATAAACCCTTTTCAGGTCTGGCTTTGACAAGCGCTTTCATCTTCTTCATAAGCATAAAATTAAAATCAATGCAAAAGTAATACAAATCCGGAGTTCAAAACCTGATTTTCGTTATAGTATTATATGTAACACGGTTTATCTATATTTGCATTTACATTAACCGGTTTAAACAAAATATGGAACAGGTAAGAGTGCGTTTTGCCCCAAGTCCTACGGGTCCGCTGCATATCGGAGGCGTAAGGACTGCACTTTATAACTATCTTTTCGCAAAGAAGAATAATGGTACTTTTATCTTGAGGATAGAAGATACAGATCAGGCAAGATACGTTGAGGGTGCCGAAGAATATATAATGGAATCGCTTGAATGGTGCGGAATAGTTGTTGATGAAGGAATCAGGGAGGGTGGAAATTATGGCCCGTATCGCCAGAGTGACAAAAAGACTGTTTACAGACAATATGCAGATATCCTTATAAATAAAGGAGATGCTTATTACGCTTTTGATACTCCCGAAAAACTTGAATCTATTAGAACCGAAGCAGGGAAAGCAGGAAAAACATTTATTTACAACACTGAAGTGAGAGGGGACCTGATTAACTCGCTCTCTTTAGGGGAAACTGAATGGAAACAGAAACTTGAGAGAGGGGAACCTTATGTCATCCGTTACAAAATGCCTCATAATGAAGATATTCACTGTGATGATATTATCCGGGGACACATAGTCGTAAATGCAACAACCATCGATGATAAGGTTTTAATCAAAGCAGATGGTTTGCCCACTTATCATCTGGCTCATCTTGTGGATGATCACCTTATGAAAATCAGCCATGTAATTAGAGGTGAAGAATGGCTCCCTTCATTGCCGCTTCATATTATGCTGTACCGGTCATTTGGCTGGAACCCGCCTCTTTTTGCCCACCTGCCATTACTGCTGAAACCCGATGGAAAGGGTAAGCTAAGCAAACGTGACGGTGATAAAATGGGATTCCCTGTATTTCCTCTTTTCTGGCCATATGGCGAAACAGCAAAGGGTTATCGTGAGGATGGGTATTATCCCGAGCCATTTATTAATATGCTTGCATTACTGGGCTGGAACCCGGGAACTGAACAGGAAATATTTTCGATGGATGAACTGATTAATACTTTTTCAATTGACAGAGTTGGCAAATCGGGTTCCCGGTTTGACCCTGAAAAGGCAAAATGGTTTAATCACCAGTACCTTCAGAGCAAGAGTAATACTCAGCTTGCCCTGGAATTCCGGGATTTCCTGAGAGCCCATGGTTATCAGGATGATATAGTCAGACTTGAAGCACTTGTAGGAATGGTAAAAGAGAGGGTAAGCTTTGTGAAAGATATCTGGGAACAGACTGATTTCTTTTTCAAAGCACCGGACACCTATAATCAGGAAGCTGTCAAAAAGCATTGGAAACAGGATTCTGGTCTGCTTCTTACAGAATTAAAAGCACAGCTTGAAAATACAATTGATTTTTCATCTGCAGCAACTGAAACGGTAATTAAATCATGGATTGAGAAAAATGGCTATAACACCGGAGCAATAATGAACGCCTTCAGGCTGATTATTGTCGGTACCCTGAGGGGTCCTCATATGTTTGATATTATCAGCTGGTTGGGAAAGGCTGAAACTCTGAAACGTATTGACAGAGGAGTTAATCTGTTAAGTAAATAAAAGAAATGTATCTTCCGCAGTCCGGAGACTATATTGATATCCATGTTCATGATGGGAAACCTGCTCCCGGAATATTTATCCTTGAAAGCCTGATGGCACATGAAGGAAAATTGCCTGAGGATGTTTCGGGAGTTGCATACACTTATGGCATACATCCGTGGTTCCTTAATCAAAATAATCATAGACAGCTTTTAAATTCAGTTGAAAATTCAGTCAGTCATCGTGATATAATAGCTGTCGGTGAATCTGGATTTGACAGGCTTAAAGGGCCTTCTATTGAACTTCAACGCATGGCCTTTGAAGAACAGATAGCCATTTCAGAAAAAACAGATAAACCTGTCGTCGTTCATTGTGTGAAGGCATGGGATGAGCTTTTATCAGTTCAAAAAAAGATAAAACCAAAAATGCCATGGCTTGTTCATGGATTCAGGGGAAACAAAGAACTTGCAGATCAGCTGCTATCGAAAGGTATCTATCTTTCATTCTGGTATGATTTTGTTCTAAGGCCTGAGTCTGGGGCACTTTTAAAACACTTGCCGGTTGACAGAATATTTCTGGAAACGGATGGGGCAGATACAGATATCAGGAAGATTTATGAAAAAGTTGCTAAAGATCTGGATTTATCGGTTGATAAATTGAAATCGGTTATAATTTCAAATTATATTAATTTTTTTGATGTCTGATTGGCTCACAAGGACGGAATTACTCCTGGATGGTGAGAAGTTGGGAAAACTTAAAACCGCCAATGTACTGGTTGTAGGCTTAGGGGGAGTTGGCGCATTCGCAGCAGAGATGATCTGCAGATCAGGAGTAGGTTCCATGACAATAGTTGATGGTGACAAGATTCATCCTACAAACAGGAACAGGCAGCTGGCAGCACTTAAGAGCACGGAAGGCATGGCTAAAGCTGAGGTAATGGGGCATAGAATAATGGACATTAACCCAGATATAAAACTTACAGTCATCCAGGAATATATAAAGGATGATAGAATGATCGAGGTTATTGACAAAGGTTTTGACTATGTGGTTGATGCTATAGACACGTTGTCCCCTAAGATATTTCTTATTTATCACACTCTGCAAAGAAAGCTTCCTCTTGTGAGCTCGATGGGTGCCGGAGGTAAATTTGATCCCCTAAAGGTCAGTATTTCAGATATATCAGAAACAACAGATTGTACTCTTGCTCGGATATTAAGGAAACGCTTGCACAGGCTGGGAATAAGAGATGGCTTCACTGCAGTTTATTCTCCTGAAGTGATTGATAAAGAGAAGATAATCGTTACGAATGGGGAACGGAACAAAGCTTCAATAGTAGGTACTATTTCTTATATGCCCGCTTCTTTCGGAATAGCATGCGCTTCAGTAGTAATTCGTGATTTGGCAGGGATCTCCAGATGATAAACAATTTAAACTATTTAAGAGCCCAATTAGAAAAAAATTATATGAAACTCTTTAATGGGGAAAAAACTCCGAAACTTATAACTATAATACTTGCACTGATCAGTGTTTCAATTCATCTACTGGTAATAAACAACCTCGAATATCACAGAGATGAACTACTTTATTTTTCCCTGGGAGAACATCCCGCATTCGGATTCGCTACTGTTCCGCCTATGATCGGATGGCTGGCATGGCTACTTCAGAATACATTTGGACATGGCTTGTTTGCTGTCAGAATTTTACCTGCACTTATGAGCGGTGTGATGATTTGGCTTATTACACTGATTGCAAGAGACCTTGGAGGATCGAATTATGCCAGGATTTTTTCGGCAATCGGGTTTATGATTGCAGGATTCTCCCTGAGAACATTTTCACTTTTTATGCCTGTTTTTCTGGATGTCTTTTTCTGGACGTTAGTAATTTTTCTGCTGGTTCGTTATGTAAATTCAGGAAAGGAGAAATACCTCCTCTATTTCGGAATTGCAGCAGGATTTTCAATGCTTAACAAATACCTGATCGGAGTGCTTTTTGCAGGCTTATTGGTAATAGTTCCATTTACCCGTTATCGCAATGTTTTTGCAAAAAAAATGTTTTGGTTAGGTATTGCAGCAGGACTATTAATATGTTTTCCAAATATTATCTGGCAAATAATGAACAAACTGCCGGTTGTCAATCACATGGCAGAGCTAAAACGCACACAGCTGGTCAATGTGGATAGGATAACCTTTCTTGCTGAACAAATGATGATGGGGGGATTTGCATCGGTTCTTACTATAGCCGGACTGTTTTTCATTCTGTTAAACAGGAAAGGTATAAAGTACCGCTTCCTGGGAATACTGGTGATTTTTGTAATTGTTGTTCTGATGCTCTTACGGGGTAAGAGCTATTATACCATAGGATTATTCCCGTTCCTGATTGCTGCAGGGGCGGTTGCATTCGATAACAATTTGAAAAGAACATTGTCAAGAATTTTATTGCCGGTCATGCTTGTTGTGCTTACAATACCTGGAATTCCGATGGGCTTGCCGATCTACAAAAGCGATGGACTCGTAAGGTATTTCCATACTCTTGAAACAAAATACGGGATAATAATCGCCAGACGATTTGAGGACAACACTGTACATTCATTGCCTCAGGATTATGCTGACATGCTGGGATGGGAAGAGCTGACATCCATTACTGATAAAGCATACAGGATGATAGGGGATAAGAAAGCTAGTTTTATTTATTGTGAAAATTATGGTCAGGCAGGAGCAATTACAATAATTGGCAAAAAATACGGACTCCCTGAAGCAGTTTCTTTCAATGAAAGTTTTAGGTACTGGATTCCTCTTAAATTTGATCCTGATATTACATCGTTTGTCTATATAAATGGAAAACTGGGAAAAGACGTACAAATGCTTTTTAATAAAATCACACTGGTTGGTAAAATATCAAATCCTGATGCAAGGGAATATGGGACTTCCGTATATCTGTGTGAAAATCCAAATAGCAGTTTTAATGTATTCTGGACCAATCGTCTGAAGCGGCTCTAAAAAATATTTGTTTAGTATCTAAACTATTAATAATTTTGTTTAGTATCTAAACAATTCTTTATGAATAACGAACTTCAGACACTGATTGATCTTTTCCTGAAAATCCTTCATCTCTATTCAGTTATCGGAAGGAAACCAAAAGATTACGGAACCGGAGACCTGTTATATTTCACAGAGATCCACACAATTACAATGGTCGGGGAAAATAAGGAAATAAATATGACCAGGCTCGCGGAAATTATGGGAGTGACAAAAGGAGCAATCTCGCAGACAATCCGGAAGCTGGTGCATAAAAACCTTATATTAAAATCAAATTCGACGAATAAAAAAGAATTCAACCTGAAACTATCTCCAAAAGGCAAAACAGTTTATAAAGGGCAGGAATCATTTCAGAGAGAGCTCTTCGAATTTGCTGCTACACTTTATGAACAGGCATTGCCGGCTGACAGGGATATGGTAAAAAGGCTTTTCATTGCAATCAGCAATAATATGGAGAGCAGAGTCAAAGCATTATAATTTGTCAGAAATACTTAATTACCATGAGATTGAGATTAATTGCATCGATGATTCTTTTCCCGGTTCTGCTTCAGGGACAGGATGTACTGAAAGAATATATAAGGTATGGCATTGAGAATAATCTTTCTTTGAAACAAAAACAGTCCGATTATCATAAAAGCATTGAAGCTTTGAGGGAAGCAAAGGGATTGTTTTATCCGGATATAAGTTTTAATGCAAGATATTCAGTATCCCAGGGCGGCCGGGTAATAGATTTTCCTGTCGGAGACCTTCTTAATCCGGTTTACTCAACACTTAACAAACTTACAGCTTCAAATATGTTTCCAATGGTTGAAAACCAGCAGATCGGTTTTCTCAGGCCAACCGAACAGGAGACAAAGCTGAGACTTATCCAGCCAGTTATCAATACGGACATGTATTATAATTCCAAAATAAAAAAAGAACTGACTGTTTTTGAAAATGAAGATGTAAATCAGTATAAAAGGGAACTTATTTCGGAAATTAAAAAAGCATATTACAACGTCACCATGACAGATGGCATTCTTTCAATGCTGTACGAAAGCCGGAAGCTATTGACTGAAAATGTGAGGGTAAATAAAAAACTAATTGAGAATGATAAAGTTACAGTAGATTACCTGTATCGCTCCGAGGCAGAATTAAGTAAATTTGACCAGGAGTTGCAGAATGCAGAAAAAAATAAAAAAACAGCAGGCGCATATTTTAATTTTCTGCTAAACAGATCTCTTACCGACAGCATTATAATCAGGCAGCCTGATTCATTCCCTTCTCTGTCGGATTTTAAGGTTAACTTTTCGGAATCAGCTGCTGAGAACAGGGAAGAACTGAAAAAATTAAGCAGTTACAGCAATATTTCTGATATGCAGTTAAAGATGAATAAATCGGGGAAACTCCCTAGCATGTTCGTAGCTGTAGACTATGGATTCCAGGGACCGGATTACAGGTTCAATAAAAATCAGGATTACGTGCTTGCTTCTGCAATACTCTCATGGGACCTGTTTTCAGGATTTCAGAACAAGGCCAGGATCCGTCAATCTGTATTGGAAAAAGAAAATATTGAAAGTAAGCTTGAAGAGGCAAAAAAGCAGATTGAACTCCAGGTGATAAATACAAAAAATGATCTGCTTACGGCTGAAAAAGCGATAGCAGCTGCTGAGTCGCGTCTTAAAAATGCCCGTGAGGGTTTCCGGTTGGTGAACAGGCGATATGAAGAAGGCCAGGCAAGCCTCATTGAATTTATTGATGCCCGTACGAATCTGACCCAGGCTGAAGAGAATCTTATTATATCAAGGTTCAGCTACTTATCGTGTTTTGCCGAGTTTGAAAAAGTAACTGCAATTAATAAAACTGAGTAATATAATATCACAATGGGAACACGAAATCTTACAATTTTATTATTGATTTTATTATCGGCAGCCTGCAAAAACAGGGAAATAAAAACAGCTTCTGAAGAACCTGTACGTGTAAGACTTGCGGGCGTAAGAGCAGGAACAATAAGCATCCCAATTCATTCCAGCGGTGTTCTGGTCTCGAGTGAGGAATTTAAACTATCCTTTAAAACATCCGGAATAGTTTCAAAGATAAATGTCAAGGAAGGAGCACTGATCAAAAAAGGAGATATTCTTGCTTCGCTTAATCTTTCTGAAATAAGCGCAAATGTTAACCAGGCAAAGAATGGTTATGACAAAGCACTCAGAGACTATAAGAGAGCTGAAAATCTTTACAGAGACAGTGTTTCAACACTCGAACAAAAACAAAATGCTTCTACTGCACTGGATGTGGCAAAATCGACCCTGGATATTTTACGGTTCAATCTGGAACATTCCAGGATAATGGCTCCGGATAATGGTATTATTCTTAAACAATTAGTTAAAGAAAATGAAGTTGTATCCTCAGGTTATCCTGTTTTCCTGTTTGGTTCTTCGGGAAAGTTCTGGAAAGTCAAAACAGCGCTTTCCGATAAAGACATAGTAAAGATCAATCCGGGTGATTCAGCTTCTGTATCCGTTGATGCATACCTGGGGAAAAAGTTTTCTGCTGTTGTCAATCAGATCGGAGGAATGTCAAATCCATATACCGGAACTTATGAGATAGAAATGGCTCTTCAACCCACTGATTTTAAGATGGCCTCAGGATTTATTGCTGGCGTTGATTTGTTTCCTTCCGTTAAAAAAACATATTCCATGATACCTGTAGAATCGCTTGTTGAGGCAGACGGAAACCATGGATATGTTTATATTTTAACAGGAACAATGACAGTACAAAAGGTGAGAATCAATATCGAAACAATCGTCGGATCGATGGCTGCAGTGAATGGCCTCCCTGAAGGAACTGCTGAAGTCATTTCGGAAGGCGTAGCTTATCTTAAGAACGGGATGAAGGTCAAATTGATAAAATGAAGGTAAAAGACGCACGACGCACGAGGCACGGAAGAAAAGAGGCTGATTTTCCTTTAGTCGTGAGTCGTGTGTCCTGAGTCTCTTAAAATTAATGCTTTATATGAAAATATCAGACTATGCAGTAAAGAACTACCAGTTCACAATAGTGATTTTTCTTCTTCTGGTAGCTCTTGGCATCTATTCATTTCTGAAAATACCTCAGGCAGAGGACCCGGAATTTCCAATTTCAATTTTCCCGATAATCGCAGTTTATCCCGGCGCTTCACCGGCAGATATTGAGCAGCTGGTTGTCGATAAGGTTGAAAAAAGTCTAAACGAACTTGAAGATATCGTAAGGATTAAATCTGAGATTAAAGATGGTGTTGCCGTAATTGTTATAGAATTCTCATCAGATACTGATCCTGATAAAAAATATGATGAGATACTCCGGCAGATAAACTCTATCCGGCCATCCCTTCCTCAGGACCTGTACAGTATCGAGACTCTTAAGATTCAGGCAGGTAATACAAATATTATCCAGAGTGCACTTGTCTCTGACAGTGCTGATTATAAAGAATTAAGGAAATATGCAGAGGAATTAAAAGATGAGATCACAGCAGTTTCCGGAGTCAGAAAAGCAGATGCCGTAGCATATCCCGATCAGGAACTGCAGGTAGCTGTTAACCTTGCGAAAATGTCTCAGCTCCATATCACGGTCACACAGGTATTTAATGCTATTCAAAGTGAAAATGCAAATATTCCCGGGGGGAGTATTGAGATAGGCACCAAGAAATTCAATATCAAGACCAACGGAAATTACAAAAATATCGATGAAGTACAAAAAACAGTTGTTGGTGTAAACATGGGGCAAATAGTCTATCTGAAAGATATTGCTGATGTAAGCTGGAAGGATGAAGACCTCCGATACTTTGGAAGATATAATGCCAGAAAGGCAATCTTTCTTATCGCTAATATGAAAAAAGGGCAGAATATTCATGAGATACGGAATAATATATATAAGGTTTATGATTCATTTGAGAAGAAACTGCCTTCCGGTATGATTATCGAAAGAGGCTTTGACCAGTCTCAGAATGTGAAAAACAAACTTGGCCGGCTTCAGAAAGACTTTTTGTTTGCTTTCCTCCTGGTGCTTATCACTTTGTTGCCCTTGGGTTTCAGGGCCTCAGGTATTGTTATGATCTCAATACCATTGTCAATTCTTATCGGCGTCACCGGTTTATATCTTGCCGGCTTCAGCATTAACCAGTTAAGCATAGTCGGCGCAGTAATTTCTCTGGGGCTGCTAGTTGATGATTCAATCGTAGTTGTTGAAAATATCTCGAGATGGGTACGCGGTGGAACAAAACCATTTGATGCTGCAATTCTGGCGACTAAACAAATCGGGCCGGCAGTTGTCGGATGTACTGCAACACTTATTCTGGCATTTCTCCCGCTTATGTTCCTGCCCGGGATGGCCGGCAAATATATGAGGGTTCTGCCGACCTCAGTAACTTTTATCGTAATCGGATCGTTATTTGTTGCACTTACAATCATCCCGTTTATTGCAAGTCTGCTATTTAAAGGGAATGTTGATCCTCAGGGAAATATTATCCTTAAAGGATTAATCAAGGGAATTGATTTCACTTATGGACGCGCTTTGCATTGGTCACTGAAGAATCCCGGAAAAACTGTTTTGGTAGCAGCAACCATTTTCTTTTCCTCACTGTTTCTGATAAATGCTATCGGATTCAGTCTTTTTCCGAAAGCAGGATTACCTCAGTTTCTAATGACAATAGAAACACCGAGAGGAACAAATCTGGAAGAAACTGATAAAGTTATCAGATATGTTGAATCTATTCTCGCGAATAAGCTGGAAATCAGGTATTTTATGTCAAACATTGGCAAAGGAAATCCACAGATTTTTTATAATTCCTTTCAGAAAAGTGAAGAAGCCACTCTCGGAGAAGTCCTCTGTGAATTGAAAACAGACTCCCAGCCATCAATAGATAAATTCATTGCCTCATTGCGGGATACTTTGAATACTTACATAAATGCCAGAATTTATGTTTATGAATTTGAAAATGGAATGCCGGTCGATGCGCCCATTGCATTAAGACTTGTGGGTGAAAATCTTGATTCGATAAAACTCTATTCGGATAAAATTGAAGATATAATCAGAGAAAATGAAGGAACCATATATGTAAAAAATCCTTTAAATCAATCGCTTACTGATATAAAAGTGGTTGTAAATACTGAAAAAGCAGGTATGCTCGGCGTCCCGACCGTTGAAATAGACAGGACTATACGGCTTGCCCTGGCAGGAATTACAGCCGGTAAATTCCGTGATCCGGATGGGAGTGAGTATTCAATAACTGTACGGCTTCCGCGACAAAAAGTAAATACTCTTGGTTCTCTCAATAACATCTATGTAGCGTCCCTGTCCGGTGCGCAAATTCCTCTTTCACAGCTTGCAAGAATAGAATTCGAAAATTCGCCGACACTAATACAACATTATAATAAAGAAAGGGCGATTACAGTTTCTTCTTCTGTAAAAGCAGGATATAATACCGACAGAGTAACGAAAGAAATTCTTTCAAAAGTTGGAAAACTTGAACTTCCCAAGGGATTTAAACTTATCCCTGCCGGAGAGATTGAAAGCAGAAAACAAAGTTTTGGTGGAATTGGTTCCGCGATATTGATTGCTATTTTCGGAATTTTCTCCGTTTTGATTCTTGAATTCAGGACTTTCAAAAGCACTCTGATCGTGCTCTCAGTTATTCCTTTGGGTATAATCGGAGGGCTTGCAATGTTGTATCTTACAGGATATACCCTTTCTTTTGCTGCAGCTATCGGTTTTGTTGCTCTGATTGGGATAGAAATAAAAAATTCAATATTGCTGGTTGATTTTACAAATCAGCTAAGACAACAGGGAACACCTCTGGTTGACGCAATTATAAAGGCCGGGGAGATCAGGTTCCTTCCTGTGCTTCTTACAACGCTTACAGCGATCGGAGGACTGCTGCCAATTGCGCTTGGCCATTCCAATCTTTATTCTCCTCTGGCCTGGGTGATAATCGGTGGTTTAATTACATCGACTCTGCTTGCAAGGCTTGTTACTCCTGTGATGTATAAACTGCTTCCACCTGAAATATTATGACTTGTCAATCATGAAATTTATCTGCTGATTAAATAATGATATAAAATGACATTAATATGATGTCATTAAAAAATTTAAACATTTTCCATAGCCCTATCTTATTATAATTTCCTAACTTGTATGAGTAATTACCCGATCAGTAACTTAACAAATCTTAAAATGAGAATTCTTATTACCGGATTTGTCATATTCGTGATCTGGTGTTTTATTTCTGCATGGCTTTATAACGACAAGTTGTTGCCTGCAATGAAAAAACCGGTTCCGGTACAGACACTTCCTGAATCAAAGACTAATGCGGCAGATTCTTTAATGAAACTTAAAGCATCGATGCCTGGGGATCTTCTGATCTATTTTGAATTTAATGGCACAAAATTCAAAACCGATCCGCAAACCGATAACAGCATAGCTGCGTTTAAAGCATGGCTTGAAAAATATCCCGGATCGATGCTTTCAGTTACCGGAAATACCGATCTGGTGGGAACAGCTGAATATAATAAGGCTCTTGGCC
This sequence comes from Bacteroidales bacterium, assembly GCA_050014255.1. GTDB lineage: Bacteria > Bacteroidota > Bacteroidia > Bacteroidales > VadinHA17 > LD21. Next base: position 44,312 of record JBEKDR010000016.1, read on the forward strand.
TGAAAAGAGCTAATGTAGTGGTAAAGTACCTTCAGGAAAAGGGGATTAACTCCGGCAGAATTCTTTCGGAATCGATGGGGAAAAGTAAACCTATAGCAGACTATCTTACCCCGGAGGGAAGAGCAAAAAACAGAAGAACGGAAATTTCAATAAAAATGCAATAACATGACACAATTATTTATTCAACTCACGCAAACTGTCACAGGAGCTGTCATAACCATTATCGCATTGCTCCTGGTCGCAGTTATAATCGGATATTTTACTGCATGGATCTATGCCAAATCGGTTTATTCTCCAGTGATTAAAGGTCTCGAAATTGATAAGGCAGGACTAAATAAGGAAGTTTCCGCATTAAAGGAGGATAAAGATAAACTCACTGCCAAAGTTGAAAAGCTGAATGATAAGATCGGCAGACTTGAAGAAGAATCAGCACAAAAAGATAAAGAGATAAAAAAACTAAGCAAATCGAAGAAATAGGCTGATACCGGATATCAAATCATATGATCTATTGCATCAGGGCCAATCATTTCTATTATGTTCTGAAATTTACTATTTTCGTATTCCGGAGTATCCGGGTTTAGTTTCTATTTAAAGGAGTTTTAATTATTAGATTACTGGTTATAATTCTTATTCCAAACCCCCTTCCTAACCTTCCCCCACGGGGGAAGGTATAAATCATTTCCCCCTTGGGGGAAATAAGAAAGGGGGTAAATTGAAAGAAGGAAATCAGAAATGAAGTTTTTTTCATCCGTATTCATAATCTGAAGGAATGAAGCCATTTATTTTATCCGAGACGAACTGGAAGGCAATAAAAGATAAAAAATTCGACCTGGCCGTTTTACCATGGGGTGCAACTGAAGCGCATAATCATCATTTGCCATTTGCCACAGATAATATAATGGTTGAAAAAATTGCAACAGAATCAGCTCAAATAGCCTGGAATAATGGCTCCAGGGTAATTGTTCTGCCAACTATTCCATTTGGTGTAAATACAGGTCAGCTTGATATTAAAATTAATATAAATCTGAACCCCAGTACACAATTTGCAATAGTAAATGATGTGGCAGATGTCCTTTACAGGCATGAAATCTATAAATTTTTGATTCTGAATGGACATGGAGGCAATGATTTTAAACAGATGATCAGGGAACTGGGACCAAAGTATCCTAAGATGTTTATCTGTTGTTGCAACTGGTATCAGTCATTTGCGAATTCGGATTTTTTTGAAAATGGAGGGGGTCATGCCGACGAAATGGAAACAAGTGTGATGCAATATCTTGCACCTGACTCAGTTTTGCCGCTAAATGAAGCAGGGAATGGAATTAGTAAAAAATTCAGAATAAAAGCTTTAAACGAAAAATGGGCATGGGCAGAACGTAAGTGGTCGAAGGTCACGGCTGATACGGGAATTGGCAATCCACATAAAGCAACCCCGGCGAAAGGAGAAAAATGTTTAAAAGAAGTTATTACCAAGGTCGGAAATTTTATGATCGAGCTATCCGGTGCCGATCTTGATGATATGTACGAATGATCTGGTATTGATTTTTAAAATCCAAAACTAACTTCCATGCATCAGAAATTTAAGTACGTCTTAATAGCAATAATGTTTGTAGTAACATCCTGTAAAAGAGAATCATTTATTCCCATTCATGATACAATATATCTTAACGGTTCATGGCAATTTGCATTAGATACCTCGAAGGTCGGCATAAAAGAAAAATGGTATACCCGGACTCTTACCGATTCGGTCAGATTGCCAGGTACCCTGGATGAAAACAAAAAAGGGATTCCAAATACCAATAAGCTTGAAACTATGAGGCTTTCGCGTGAACTGATGTATGCCGGAATGGCATGGTACCAGAAGACAATCATTATCCCTGAAACCTGGAACGGTCATTATATAAGGTTAATGATGGAAAGGACCAAGCCAACTCAGGTCTGGGTTGACAATAAGCTTATCGGGAGCAGCACCGATATACTGACACCACAGTACTACAATCTCACAAACCATCTCTCTCCGGGGGAACATGTGCTGACTATTCTGGTAAATAATGATGATCGTTCCGTTCCTGAAGGAGTGACAGGTTCACATGCCTGGACTGAACACACGCAGAGCAACTGGAATGGTATTATTGGTAAATTCTGTCTCGAAGCTTTTAATCCGGTTCATATTGAAACAGTTCAGGTTTATCCTGATATCATCCTGAAAAAAATCACAGTCAGGGTGAAAATATCTAATCCTGAAGGATACACTGAAAAGACCAGTCTGATACTGAAAGCTGATGCATGGAATACCGATGCAAAACATAGTGTTCCATCAAAGTCATTTCCGGTTACACTCAGGAAAGGGGGAAATACAATTGAACTTACCTACAGCATGGGAAGTAAAACCAGGTTTTGGAGTGAGTTTGATCCTGCCTTGTACAAACTGGTTGTCATATTGAAAGGGGAAAAAATACTGGATAATACAACCCTCGATTTTGGCATGCGTAAGTTTTCCACACAGGGGACACAATTTACAATTAACGGTACAAAGACATTTCTTCGCGGAAAGCACGATGCATGTGTTTTCCCTTTAACCGGTTATCCTCCTATGGACGTTGCCGGCTGGCAAAAAGTTTTCAGGATTGCCAAATCGTACAATATCAATTTTTACCGTTTCCATTCATGGACACCTCCGCTTGCCGCTTTTGAGGCAGCGGATATTGAAGGGATATATCTTCAGCCGGAATTGCCTTTTTGGGGCGGATTCAGAAAAAACAGGAATTCAGACTTAAATGCTTTTTTGCTCAAAGAAGGTGACCATATTCTTGACACGTATGGAAATCATGCATCTTTTGTAATGTTTGCGCTAGGGAATGAACTTTCAGGCGATTTTGATGTAATGAAAGAATTTCTGAATCATTTTAAATCAATTGACAGTCGTCATTTAATGGCGTATGGATCAAATAATTATCTGGGTTTCAGGGGACAGGCAGAGGGGGAGGATTATTATGCCGCCTGCCGGGTCGGAGCCGATAAAGATACAACTTACAGCACGCATATACGTGGCTCATTCTCATTTGCCAACGCAAACGACGGAGGATATATTAATGGTCGCTATCCATCTACAAGTGTGAATTATTCAGGGGCCATTTCAAAATGCACTGTTCCGGCAATCGGAACCGAAATTGGTCAGTATCAGATCTATCCTAATTATGATGAGATTAAAAAGTATACGGGTGTAATGAAACCCTGGAATTTTGAGGTATTCAGGGAGCGACTTAAAGAGAATAACCTGAGTGATCAGGCTGTGGACTTCTTCAGAGCTTCAGGTGCATTGAGTGCAATTTGTTATAAAGCTGATATTGAAATGGCAATTGGAACTCCGGGTTTTGGAGGTTTTCATCTGCTCGACCTTCAGGATTTCCCGGGGCAGGGAACTGCATTAGTGGGCATTCTCGATGCATTTATGGATAGCAAAGGAGTCATTACTTCTGAGGAATTCAGCCATTTCTGTAACAGGGTCGTGCCTTTGGTTATAATGGAAAAATATTGCTGGGCGAACAATGAGCAATTCAGAGGGAAGATACAGGTGGCAAATTATTCCGAAACTGCATTGAAAGGTCAACCTGTAAAATGGAAACTTAAAAATGGAAGGGGTCAAATAGTCTTCCAGGGTGAAGAAGTTGTCGATATTTTACAGGGGGAATTGACAAATATTGGCTCCCTTAATATTGATTTTTTGAAGTTTCCCAAAGCAGAGAAGCTTATTCTTTCAATTCTTCTTGAAGGAACTCCTTATGAAAACTCTTATCCTATCTGGGTATACCCTTCTGACGTAATTACAAAAGTCCCCGGTGACATTCTTGTATCAAGGAATCTGGATAAAACCACTCTTTCAAAACTTGCAGACGGGGCAATGGTGCTTTTATTCCCCGATTTTAATGAGATTAGAGATCTTTCAGTAGGAGGATTGTTTACTCCCGATTATTGGAATTTCAGGATGTTTAAAAATATTTCGGAATCAAATAATAAACCCGTATCACCCGGAACTATGTCAATTCTTACAAATCCGAATCTTCCTTTATTTATTGATTTTCCTACAGAATTTCATACGAACTGGCAGTGGTGGTCTATTATTAAAAACAGCCGACCTTTTATCCTTGATAATGCACCAAAAGATTATCGTCCTCTTGTTCAGGTGGTTGATAATATTGAAAGAAACCATAAACTGGGACTGATCTTTGAATTCTCTGTCGGAAAGGGGAAATTGCTGGTATGCATGTCTGACCTGAAAAAAATTCAGAACAGACCGGAAGGCAGGCAACTGTATAACTCAATTCTCAGATATATGTCGTCCGATAAGTTTAATCCCTCTCAATCGATCAGTCCGGGTGACCTTGTCGCGTTATTCAAAACAAAAATTTCAGGAGCAAAAATCGCAGGAGTGAAGAATCCGTCTTATTAGTAAAACAGAGAATTGTAATTGTCAGTATTCATTTGTTTTGTTTATCTGAATTAATAACTTTATCGGTAATTAATCGTTATATAAATTACAATTCTTAATTAACTAATAATTCATATTCATGAAAACTTCAAGAAGGAAATTTTTAAAATCCGGCGCCGTGGTTGCCCTTGGAGCTGCGATTCTGCCGAGATCAGCATTTGCTTTAAGTGTGCCAAAAGGAATTGTTGTTGGTATACAGCTGTATTCTGTGCGTGATGATATGAAAAGTGATCCAAAAGGATCGCTGAAGAAATTAGCCGATATGGGTTACAAGGTGGTTGAACATGCCGGTTACGCTGATCGGAAATTTTACGGTTTTGCACCTTCAGAATTTAAAAAAATACTGGGAGACCTGGGTCTGAAGATGTACAGCGGTCATGTCGATTTCGGGATGCAGGCATGGGATGCTTCAAAAAAGGATTTCACTGACACATGGAAACAGACTGTTGAAGATGCCGCTTATATGGAGCAGAAATTTGTTCTCACTCCCGAACTGGCCGAAAATGCCCAGAAAGATTATGATACACTTTTAAAAGTGATTGATCTATGGAACAAATGCGGGGAACTTTGCCAGAAACATGGAATGAAATTCGGATACCATGATGATTTCGAAGGTGATGCCATGCTGCATAATATGAAATTATATGATATCATCATGAAGTATGCTGATCCGAAATTAACCATTCAGCAATTTGATATTGCCAATTTATACAATGCGGCAGGCACCAATCCGATGGATATTATAAAGAAATACCCCGGAAGATTTCCCTCTCTGCATGTTAAAGATGTATTGAAAGAGAAGAACCAGCATAACAGCCACGACAGTACAATACTCGGGAAAGGTGTTCTCGATGTTAAAGATGTTTTGGCACTCGCCGTAAAAAACGGGTCCTGGCTGATGATAATTGAACAGGAGGCCTATCAGAACGAAAGCCCGATGGATTGCGTAAAAGACGACCTTGCTGCGATGAAAAATTGGGGATATTGATCTCTTGAACTTAGCAGTTATCCATTTTTGTTACCGGAATTAATAATATGTATCATCATTTTTAATAATATTTAGAACTTTCTTTATATGAAAACTTCAAGAAGAACATTCTTAAAATCTGGTGCAATGGTCGCTCTTGGTGCAGCGATTCTTCCCCGGTCGGTTTTTGCATCTGCCAAATCCAGGAAAAAAGGAATAGTAGGCCTTCAATTGTATTCTGTGCGTGACGATATGATGAAAGATCCAAAGGGTTCACTCACACAATTGGCAAATATGGGATATGTCTATGTGGAGCATGCTAATTACATTGATAAAAAGTTTTATGGCTTTTTAGCTCCTGAATTCAGAAAGATCCTTGACGGAATGGGTTTGAAAATGATCAGCGGGCATACTGTTATGGAGAAAAAGCATTGGGACGAAGCAAAAAAAGACTTCAGCGACAGCTGGAAAAAAACTGTTGAGGACGCAGCGGTACTGGGACAAAAATGGGTAATCAGTCCGTGGATGGATGAGACCATGAGAAAAACCTATGATGATTTCAAGAGATATATGGATATATTTAATAAGTGCGGTGAGTTATGCAAAAAGTCAGGGATGAAATTTGGGTATCATAACCACTGGTTTGAATTCAACGAAAGCCTGAATGGTGAAAAGATTTTTGATATTATAATGAAGAGTATCGATCCGAATCTTGTTGCCCTGCAATTAGATATGGGCAATCTATACAACGGAGGTGCAGTAGCCCTTGACATTATGAATCAATATCCCGGCAGATTTGAGATATTACATGTAAAAGATGAAATACCAGCCAAAAGCGGGACTGAAAAATATGAGAGCACAATTCTTGGTGAAGGGATAGTAAATACTCAGAAAGTGCTGGAGCTTGCCACAACAAAAGGTGGTTCGAGGTGCTATATTATCGAACAGGAATCATATGGAGATAAGACTCCGATGTATTGCGCTAAGGCAGATCTCGATATAATGAAAAAGTGGGGATATTGATCTGATTTATCTGGAATCTTGTTAAAAAGCCGGCCTCAGATACCGGTTTTTTAATAGATGGTCATAAGTTTGTGAGATTTCCTCTGTGAATCCCTGCAGTATCAGGAGCCACCTGGTCGTATAATATCTTTTGCGCTTCGGTTAAAGAAGCACTGAAAAATGCAAAGTAAAAACTTTGCTCAATGAAAATGTTGATACCGGTATCGGATAAAGGGAATAAAACATTTGCTTAATTTGTCTTTTTAAAATATTAGGTTGTTATAATTTTCTTCCAATAAAATTGAAGTGCTTACGAACAGAGAATATACTTCAGATTATATCTCTTATATAGTTTATATTTGCGCATGAAAAGATTTTCATTTCTCCTCCTTCTATATCTGATCTCATTCTCTGTACTGGCACAGAAGGTAACAATTCAGGTATTACAGACAAAAAATCCGGGATTAACAGGGTGGCAAATTATAGATAATCAGAACGTAACAGTTTTTTCGGGGAATGATTATCTGCAAAAGGATACTGTTACATTCAGTCTTGATGCAAATAAGCGGTATTTTTTAAAGATTTCTGTTTCTGAGAATGCTGATCCTGGCAAAAGCTTATGTACACTTTGCCTGAATGGTGAACCTATCTTGTTTATTAAATCAGATGTTGGAAAAGGAGATCATTTATTCCCATTTTTCACGGGCATACGATCGATCAATGCAAAGATTACAGGTGGTACAAATGCAGTTATTTCCGATTTTCCATGGCAGGTATACTATATTTCAGGAAATTACAGGTGCGGGGGTTCAATAATCAGCGGGAAATGGGTAGTGACGGCTGCCCATTGTACCCAAAACAGCACAGGGGGTGCTACCCCTGCTTCAGCTATGTTTGTAAGAGTCGGTTTAAATGATCCATCCAATCCTTCTGATGGAAAAACTTATGCAGTCAGCCAGGTAATTGTTAATGAAGGATTCGACAATCAAACCCTTTTAAATGATATTGCGCTTTTAAATCTGACAGACTCGATAAATTATCCGAATGCAGTACCAATAAAAATAGTAACAACCGATGATGTGGATGCCGGGGCAATTAATCCCGGGGTTATGTCCTGGGTAACTGGATGGGGGTTGACCCATGTCAGTCCGGAAGTGCTCCCTACATCTCTTCAGAAGGTCCAACTGCCGATTGTTTCCAATGCACAAGCTTCTACAGTCTGGGACGACATTCCGGCAACCGATCTGATGGCAGGTTATCTTAACGGAAACAAAGACGCATGCAATGGGGATAGTGGCGGGCCTCTGGTTGTTCCTGTACTTGGTGAGTATAAATTAGCAGGAATTGTCAGTTGGGGAAGTTCAAACTGCGATACCTATGGTGCTTATACTAATGTATCTGATTTTGAAGCCTGGATCCAGGCAAAGACCGGCATTATTTATAATTTTAAACCTCCTGCTCCGCAAGGAGATTCAATAATCTGCCTGGGGACAGAATCAAGCGTTTATTCTATAGGTACTGTTGCGGGAGCCACTAATTATGAGTGGAACATATTACCTGCATCTGCCGGTGTTATTGCAGGTAATACCGGTAATGCATCTGTATTATGGAACATTGGCTATACGGGTTCTGTGATTATTATTGCAAGGGTAACTGTTAATAATGTTGTTTCAGACTGGTCCAGACTTAATGCAAATGTTGTCCCAAATACGACTTTACTGGGCCAATCGGGTGATACTATCATTTGCGCGGTACAACCGGTCACACTTTCAGTCAGCGTAAATGGATATAACCTCACCTATAAATGGTCCAAAAACGGGCAGACTGTACAATCGGGGGCTTCATCGAAATATACTGTTTCGAATGCAACAACTAATGATTCCGGGGAATATATCTGTGAAATAACGGGTTCCTGCGGGACTGTGGTTTCGAACGGTATGAATCTGACAGTGTATCCGCTGACCAATATAACTTATATTTCTCCTAATGTAGAGGTGCCATTTGGGAATGATGTTACTCTTGAAGTTAATGCAGAAGGACATGACCTGGTGTACCAATGGCAAAAAGATGGTAATGTGATTGAAAATAGCAACACTTCACAGTTATTGTTGTCTGATTTGAATGCTACAGACATTGGCCTTTACAGGACTACCGTAACAGGCACGTGCGGAGTTGAGATAAGTGATTCGATATATGTCTATGTAAAAAAAGCAAACTTCACTGCTGACCCTGAAGTATTTCTATGGCCTTCAGTTACCAGTGAAGAATTCACAGTAGCTCTCAGCAATGATGCGCTTTATAATGTTCAGATATTTAGCACTATGGGCAAGAAACTCAGAGAATTGACAAATTGCCGGTACCAGACCATTATCAATATTAGCACATTGCCCAAAGGCATTTACATCGTCGAAGTTTATAACAGTGATTTTAGAAAATCGATTAAAATAATAAAAGAATAAATCCTTAGAGATTACCTTCGGCTTTCGACCGACATAGTCGGCTACGTCCGACGAAGTCGGTGAGCTCGTTCCGATATATCGGGACTCGGTTTCTTATTTCACCGCCTGACTTCGTCGTGAGCTCAGTCGAACGCCGGCGGTTCCGAGCGATAGCGAGGAATCTCCCACGACCATTGCCGTAGCACTTCATTCCACGTCATTCCGAGCGCCAGCCTCCAATAATATTACTATTGATTGCTGAGACTTATAAAATATTTTTTACTTTCTTTTGTAAACATTCGCTTCCTGTACCTCTTTTAAAAATAGGGTCCTCGGAGAGTTATGAAAATTCTTAAAATCATCAGGGAAAGAAGGAATAAGGTTTCCTGTTTTTGAAAACTTTGGCTCGTATGTGTCTCTCCATGTCAAAACATAACATAGTGCGTATTTGCTTACGACTGGCAAAAGTACTGAAGACCACCAGGTATTCATTCCTCTTCTTTCTCCTGTTTCGCTTAATGCCGTCAGTTTATTTCTGGTGATAGCCTCCCTTGTGATAAACTCCAGGGCATTGTCGAGTTCTCCTCTAAACTGTTTCCCGCGGTCGTACATATCAAGTGAAAGCATATCGATAATATCATCGCCGGGATATCCTCTCATGTATTGATCAAGACTGGTTACCTGGTCAGTATTGTAAGCATAAAGTATATTATGAATATTCTTTGTATCGCGCAAAAAATTGACGGTATATCGCCACAGGGCAGAGTATTCCTGGTCGGTACAATTATTGGTGCCCCACCAGAAGAAAGAACCGGAATGTTCATGGAACGGTCTGAAAATAAACGGGATTGGTAAATCCTTATCATCTTTTAATCCAATGAAGAAAGTGGCAAGCCGTTCCAGCCATGTGTTAAACAACTCGTGATTCTTTCCACCCGGAAGAATGGATGAAACAACCTCTTTTGAATTAATATCCCATGCGGTTCCATGCTGCCATGAGGGGAGAGTATCCCTGATTTGCATCGTCAGCGGATTATTTAGATGCCAGCTGATTGTAATTACTCCCCCACGTTTATAATGAACTTTAATTTGTTCTGCAATCTGGGCAAAGCTTACGGAGTCGAGACTTCGTTCATCACCAAGTTCAATGTGACCGAGTTCAAAACCCGCAACAGCAGGGTAATCACTTGTGAAATCTTTTGTGTCAGAACGATCCTTTTCATACCACCAATTGTACCCATACATCAGGTCATCCTGGTGTCCATACATTATACCCTTGTTCTTAAGTTCGTATAATGACTGGAAAAGTATAACAGTTTCCTTCGTTGCTTTTTTATCGGCCGGTAAAGGAAGCTTCTGTCCAAAACAACATACGGTTAAAACAATTAATACCAGTGTTAGATTTAAGATTTTCATATTCTTTAAAATTAAGTAATCTTGTTAAGATCGATTTCCACTTAATCAGGCGCAATGGTTTTCAACATTAAAGATACTGTTTTTGACTTATCCGTGACGTATTGATAGCTGTAATTAATCATTACAAAATTAAATTCTTGACCGGTAAGATCTATTCCTTCAGGCAAATAAGCTTACAATTCTGCATTAAGATTGCAACAGGAACTGCAGTCGTAAATTCTTATCACTTTATACTATATGTTAGTCAAAATCCGATTATTTGGAGTTTTTGAAATCTGCCAGGGCATATTGATATATACACCTCTGATATTCAATATATTCCA